>JAJTGB010000015.1 GCA_021298995.1 Comamonadaceae bacterium
AGGGGGCGGGCGGCGCGCAAAGTCTAGATGCCAAACCCAAGCCTGCAGAACGTCCGCCAGAGCCGCCTGGCTCCTACAAAGGGGGAGCCATTGTTTTGCTCACCGACGGACGCCGAACCACGGGCCCCGACCCTTTGGTGGCTGCGCAAAAGGCAGCCGATTTGGGTGTGAGGGTTTACACAGTGGGTTTTGGAACACCCAATGGCTTTATCCCAGGCTACGAAGGCTATTCTTTTTACACGCAAGTGGATGAAGAGACCTTGAAACGAATTGCCAAAATCACAGATGCAGACTACTTCAAGGCGGGCTCGGCAGACGATTTGAAGCAGGTTTACAAACACCTCTCCACCCAATTTACTTTGGAAAAACGCGATACTGAAATTACAGCTTTGCTGTCTGGCTTGGCGCTTCTGTTGGTTTTACTCGCCATCTTCCTTTCCGTGCTGTGGTTCAAAATAGCGCCTCAAAATTCTTTTAAATCGGCAACGTAGGTTTCTCAATGCTTGAAAACGGTATCTTGAAAATTGAATCGATGAAAAATAGGTGCACCCCCGAAGAGTGGCAAGCCCGCGTCGATTTGGCAGCGTGTTACAGGTTGGTCGACATTTATGGCATGTCCGACATGATGGCCAACCATGTCTCATGCAGTGTGCCTGGAGAAGAGGGTGCTTTTTTGATCAATGCTTACGGCATGATGTACGAAGAAATTACCGCTTCAAGTTTGATCAAAATTGACATTCACGGCAATATTTTGGACAAGCCAGACTTTGGTGAGTTGAACTATGGCATCAACAAAGCGGGCTATGTCATTCACAGTGCCATTCATGAAGCCCGGCCGGAAGTGAGGTGCATCATTCACACCCACAGTTGGGCTTCTATGGCCGTGTCATCGCTTGAGTGTGGCTTGCTACCCTTGACGCAAACAGCCATGCGCTTTTTGAAAATTGCGTACCATGACTACCAAGGTGTTGTGCTCAATCATGAAGAAAAAGCCTCGTTGCTCCAAGATCTAGGACAAGGGGAAGCCTTGATTTTGCGCAATCACGGCGCCTTGACAGTTGGCAAAAGTGTGGGTGAAGCCTTTAACTGGATGCACCGATTGGAACTGGCGTGCCACTCGCAGTTGGCAGCCATGGCGTGCAACACCCCTTTTGCAAAAGTAGCGCCAGAAGTTTTGGAAGAAACTTGGAACAACTACCAACCCAGCACCCGCAGGCCTTACGGCTTGATGGAGTGGCCCGCACTGCTGCGCAAACTAGACCGCATGGATCCTAGTTACAAAACTTAACGACACAACAGAAAACAACAATGAAAATTTTGCTGTCTGAGTTGGCCTTGCGTGGCTTGTCTTCGCACATTGCGCGCGTCATGGCCGATCGGCACTTTGAGTGTGTGAGCTTTGAGCAAGCTGTGGTGTCGGGCCGACGAGATTTTGACTGTGCTTTTGTGTCTCGAGATGTCACTGGCTTGTCGACCAAACACGAACTTGCGCCCAGTTTGAAAGCTTGCTATCAAGTTTTAGAAGAGTCGCCTCATTTGCGTTGGGTTCACATTCACTCTGCGGGGGCTGATCGAGATGTTTATGTGCGCCTCAAAGCAAAGGGTGTGCAGGTGGCAACCTCCTCGGGTGCCAATGCCGAGGTGGTGGCCCAAACCGCTTTGGCAGGCTTGTTGGCTTTGTCGCGTAAATTTCCAGAACTGGTTCATGCCATGCATGAAAAAAAATGGGCGCCGCTCTTAGGTTCCCAATTGCCGCCAGATTTGGCAGGCCAAACAGCCATGCTCGTAGGATGGGGCCCCATTGCACAAAGGGTGGCGCAGTTTTTGTCCATGTTGGGCCTTCGCTTGAAAGTGGTGCGACAGCAAGCGCATGGCGGTACTTCCTCTCATTCTGGTGCTGGTGCATCGCAGATAGAAATGTTGACCTATGAAACGCTCGATGCTGCGCTGCCCAGCACCGACTGGCTTCTTTTGATGTGCCCCCTGACTGAAACCACTCGGGGCTTGATCGATGCCCGCAGATTGGCTTTGCTACCCAAGGGCGCTGGCTTGGTCAATGTAGCGCGCGGTGAAGTGGTGGTTGAGAAGGATTTGATAGAAGCCTTGCAAACAGGCAAGTTGGGAAGTGCTTATTTGGATGTTTTTGAGCATGAGCCTCTATCCCCATCGTCAGCGCTTTGGAGTCTGGCCAATGTCATTGTCACGCCGCACTCTGCTGGTTTCTCTGGTGGCAATGAGGCTCGGGTGAGCCAAATGTTTTTAGACAATCTGGCTTCTTGGGCGCAAGAACCAAAAAATACCGTGCTACAATCTGCAGCTTCGCGGCTGTAGCTCAGCTGGATAGAGTACTTGGCTACGAACCAAGGGGTCGTGGGTTCGATTCCTGCCAGCCGCACCAGATTTCGATTTTTCGAGACTAGAACACAGCTTAGAGGCTTACGCCCCTAGGCTGTTTTTCTTTGTGCCAACCGGACCAACCGGATCAAACGGATTCTTTTCAATCACGGCCATGAGCAAAGCTTTCACACGCGAAACAGACAGTGCCGACGACGACGGTGAAGACCCCAGCCTGCCGCCTTTGCCCGCGGGCACACGCAACTACATGACCCCTGAGGGTTACGCCAATTTGCGCGCAGAACTCTTTAGCCTCATTGACGATGAACGCCCCAAGGTGGTCGAAATAGTGCATTGGGCCGCCAGCAATGGCGACCGTTCAGAAAATGGTGATTACCTGTATGGCAAAAAAAGACTGCGCGAAATTGATCGGCGCATTCGGTTTTTGACCAAACGATTGGAAATTGCAGAGGTCACAGACCCAAGCGCGCATCATGGCAGGAGCCAAGTTTTCTTTGGGGCCACCGTAACCTATGTGGAAGAGAGCGGCGTAGAGCGCACTGTCACCATTCGGGGCATTGATGAGGCCGACAGTTTGAAGGGTGAGGTGAGTTGGGTATCGCCCATTGCGCGCACCTTGCTCAAGTCGAGCGTTGGCGATGTGTTGAAGTTGGTCACACCTCAGGGTTGGCGTGAAATTGAAGTTCTTGATGTGACGTATCCAGCGCCTTCAAAGCCCTAAGGGCACTACAAATCCTGAAAGACCTGTGACCCAATGCAGGCCGCTATTTTTGATCTGTAGTTTGGCCACGCACACGGTGCGTGATGCGCTCAGCATTCAAAACCGCTGGCGTGCGCTTCAAGTTTTTGAGCACAGTTTCAAGATGGCTCAAATCGCGCACAGAAATAATGAAGGTGTTTTCTGCAGCGTCTTGTGCACTGGCCTGGCCCATTTCAACGTGGACAATGTCAACCTCTGAATCGGCCAGCGTGCCTGCCACGCGGGCCAACACACCTTTGGTATTGACCACAGTGACTCTGATGCTGGTTTCAAAGTTGCGCATGATCTCATCTGACCACTCCACCCCAATGAAACGTTCACTGTCTTTTTGCTGAAGCTTCAAGCCCACGCTGCAGTCTGCGGTGTGAATGGCCAAGCCTTCGCCGCGGCCTAAGTAGCCAATGATTTTGTCGCCTGGCAGCGGGCGGCAGCAGTGTGAATAAACCACCGAGGCGTTTTCGGTGCCATCTAGCAAGATGGCGCCTTGAGAAATGGTGTCGTTGGCCATGAAGCGTTCGCGGGTCATGAGCAAGGGATCGGGCTTCTCGCCCATCTCTGAGAGCAATGCGGCCATGCGTTTGGCCACAATGCTGGCAATGCGTTTGCCAAGCCCCACATCAACCAAGAGATCGCTGCGGTTTCGGTTGCCTGTGAATCGCAACACTTTGTCCCACAGACCTTGATAGCGCGATGGATCGTCTGGCATTTTTTCAATGCCTTCGGCGCGCAAAGCTTGCGTGAGAAGTTTGAGCCCCAAGTCCATTGACTCGCTGTGAGCCATGGTTTTGAGGTGGTGTCTAATTCTGGAGCGTGCACGGCCAGTTCTGACGAAGCCAAGCCATGAGGGGTTGGGTGCAGACACAGGCGCTGTCATGACTTCCACCACATCACCGTTTTTGAGCTCTGTGCGCAAAGGGACCTGCTGATTGTTGATTTTGGCCGCAACCAAATGATCGCCCAGATTGCTGTGAATCATGTAAGCAAAATCGACCACGGTTGCACCGCGGGGCAGCGACATGATTTGGCTCTTGGGCGTGAACACATAAACCGCATCGGGAAACAAATCAACTTTGACGTGGTCCCAAAATTCAGACGCATCGCGTGTTTCTTTTTGGATGTCTAGAAGGGACTGCAACCACTGCGTGCCCAAGCGCTCGGCTTCCATGCTGCTAGAAGCTTTGTCTTTGTAAAGCCAGTGCGCTGCAACGCCCGATTCGGCCACCACATTCATGGCTTCGGTGCGCATTTGAAACTCCACGTTGACCCCCGAAGGGCCAACCAAGGTGGTGTGCAAAGACTGATAACCATTGACTTTGCCAATGGCAATGTGATCCTTGAATCGGCCTGGCACTGGTTTGTACATCTGATGCAAAATGCCCAGCGCCGTATAGCAATCGATGACCGACGGCACAATGAGTCGGAAGCCGTAGATATCGGTTACCTGTGCAAAGCTGAGATGCTTGCCGTCCATTTTTTTGTAGATGGAGTAGAGCGTTTTTTCGCGGCCAGAAATTTGAACCTCAATGCCTGCTTTGGAGAACGTGGACTCCAGTTCTGAATGTACTTTTTGGATCAAATCACGGCGTCGATTGCGCGCTTTGGCCACCGCCTTTGACAGCACGGCGTAGCGCCAAGGCTTGAGGTGCCTGAAGGCAAGTTCTTGCAACTCACGGTAGGTTTGATTCAAGCCCAAACGGTGCGCAATGGGAGCATAAATTTCGATGGTTTCTGAAGAAATGCGAGCCCATTTTTCTCGCGGCATGTCTGCCATGGTGCGCATGTTGTGCGTGCGATCGGCCAACTTGATCAATATCACGCGCACATCACGTGCCATGGCCAGCAGCATTTTTCGGAATGACTCGGCTTGATTTTCTTCTCGGGTGTTGAATTCCAGTTTGTCCAATTTGGTCAGGCCATCGACCAGTTCGGCCACGGAAGAGCCAAACTTTTCAATCAGGTCTGATTTGGTCACCCCACAATCTTCCATGACGTCGTGCATCAGGGCTGCCATCAAAGCTTGAGCGTCAAGTTTCCACTCGGTGCATTGGGTGGCCACGGCAATGGGATGCGTGATGTAGGGCTCGCCGTTCTTGCGAAGTTGGCCCAAGTGGGCTTCGTCTGCAAATCGGTAGGCTTTGCGCACCATGTCGATGTCGGGTGCAGAGAGGTAGCTCAGTTGGGCGACCAAGGCGGCAAAGCTGGCTGCTGCGGCATTGGCGGCACTGGCGCTGGGCATGCCGGCCTGAATGTTGTGGGCGTTCTCGCGCTTTCCGGGTATTGAAGTACTACCAGGCTTGTGAAAAATAGATGAAAAAGCTGCGCGCATGCCTCAAATGTAACGCGACTGAGACACCTTCTCATAGCCCTTGGGCAAGACCTGAATCCTTGGCTTCATCCAGACACAAAAAAGCCCCAAGTTTGGAGGCCTTGGGGCTGATTTGTAGACCACGCCCTAAAGGGCTGGTGAGGTGTAGAAATTAGTTTACTTTTTTGAGCATTTCCAAACCAACTTTGCCAGCAGCAATTTCGCGCAAGGCTGTGACGCCAGGCTTGTTTTTGCTCTCGACGCGGGGTGTGTGACCCTGGCTCAGCATGCGGGCGCGGTACGTGGCGGCCAAAACCAATTGGAAGCGGTTAGGGATTTGCTCTAGGCAGTCTTCAACAGTGATGCGGGCCATGACGGTCTCCGGTAAAAAATCAGGTGATATGGAGGGATTCGAAAGTTTCGGCACGGGCTCGGTGCTGAGCTGCATATTTCAGTCGCTGAGCGTGCACGATGGCCTTGAGATCAAACAAGGCGCGATCGAAAACTTCGTTGATTATAACGAAGTCGAATTCTTTGACCTGAGCCAACTCAATGGCCGCATTTTGCAGTCGCAGTTCGATGGTTTCAGAGCTGTCTTCACCGCGGCGCTCCAAACGGCTGCGCAGTTCCTCCCAGCTGGGAGGGAGGATGAAGATCAAAATGGCATTGCCAAAGACCTTTTGGATTTGGATGGCACCTTGATAGTCAATTTCCAGAATGACGTCAGAGCCTTGCGTCATGCGCTCTTCAAGCATTTTCTTGGAGGTGCCGTAGCGATGGCCGTGCACATGGGCCCATTCGACAAAGGCATCGCCTGCCACCATGGCGTCAAACTCTTGTTGGGAGACAAAAAAGTACTCCCGGCCGTGTTTTTCTTGACCGCGGGGCGCTCGGGTGGTGTGTGACACCGAGGGTAAAACGCGGGAGTCTAGTTCCATGAGGGCCTTGACCAGGCTGGACTTGCCCGCTCCGCTGGGGGCGGCTACAACGTAGAGGTTTCCAGGATATTCCATGGCAAGGAGTGTAATGGTGTCTGGGGCTTGTGGAGAGAGTGGCTCGCCACTTATTCGATGTTTTGCACCTGCTCACGCATTTGTTCAATCAGTACCTTCATCTCAACCGATATGTTGGTGAGTTCGAGGGCGGCCGACTTGGAGCCCAAGGTGTTGGCCTCGCGGTGGAGCTCTTGAATGAGAAAGTCGAGGCGCTTGCCTATGTCACCGCCTTTTTTGACCAAGCGGCTGATTTCGTCCAAATGGGAGGCCAAACGCGTCAGTTCTTCCGCCACATCAATGCGAATGGCAAAGGCGGTGGCTTCTGTGAGTGCGCGGTCTTTGGCCACATCTGAGGAAACAGTGCCTTCTGACAAAGCCATGGCTTCGTTCCAACGGTCAATGAAGCGCTGGCGCTGCTGCTCGACCAATTGGGGCAGGAGGGGGGCGGCTTGGGCCGCCAAATTGCGCAATTGGCCAAGGCGGTCTTGCAGCATGTCGGCCAAGCGGGCGCCTTCTCTGGCGCGTGCGTCTTTGAGGGCCTTGACAGCTTGGGTGACCAAGGGCATGAGATCGGCTTCGTTTAGACCGGTGCCAGACTTTTCGTGAGAAGCCAGTTTGATGACATCCGATACGCTGAGGTCGCGAGCGCCTGGCAGCCAACTCTGGATTTTGTTTTGGAGGCTGAGCAGTTTTTGGAGGGTGCCAATGGAAGGATCGGCAAGGTCGGTGTCTTGGCTGCTGTGGTACACCGCGCGAACTTCGACCTTGCCACGCTTGATGTGCTGCGTGATGTGCTCCCGAAGGGCGGGTTCGGTGTGGCGCAACTCGTCGGGCAGGCGAAAACTCAGATCCAAAAAGCGGCTGTTGACCGATCGAATTTCCAAGCCAAAACGGACCGAAGTGGTGGCTGAGCCTTGGCTGTTGGCCTCTTCGGACGGTGTGCTGGATTGCACACTTGCATACCCGGTCATACTGTAAACTGGCATTGATTCTTTCTAGGGTACGGCAGTGAAGCACTGCTGATCTGTTGGGGGCTTGGCCGCTGTGCCTCATGCCCCCTGAGGTCAATTGGGCCAATTGGGCCAATTAAGCCCATTATCTCAAACTTGAACATCGCCTCACCATGACCCACACATCCACACCCATCGCACGCGCGCACGCACGACATCAAGATCAGTTGCGTGTGGTTCGGATCACACGCGGCTACACCGTGCACGCAGAAGGCTCTGTGCTCATTGAGTTTGGCGATACCCGTGTTCTGTGCACCGCCTCGGTAGAAGAAAAAGTACCAGGACACAAAAAGGGCAGCGGCGAAGGCTGGGTCACAGCCGAATATGGCATGTTGCCCCGCGCAACGCACACGCGCGGCGATCGCGAAGCCGCCCGCGGCAAACAAAGTGGCCGAACGCAAGAAATTCAACGCCTCATTGGCCGCTCGATGCGTGCCGTGTTCGATTTAAAAAAACTGGGCGAGCGAACCATCCACCTCGATTGTGATGTGCTGCAAGCCGATGGCGGCACGCGCACGGCCAGCATCACGGGTGCTTTTGTGGCGGCACAAGATGCCGTTGACTGGCTCATGCATCAGGGCAAATTAACCGAGTCGCCTATTTTGGATTCGGTGGCGGCCATTTCGGTGGGCTTGAAAGAGGGCACGGCTTTGCTCGATTTAGATTACAACGAAGACTCTTCTTGCGACACCGACATGAATGTGGTCATGACGGGTGCCGGCAATTTTGTGGAAGTGCAGGGCACGGCAGAAGGCGTGGCCTTTACACGCAAAGAAATGGACAGTTTGCTGGGTTTGGCCGAGAAAGGCATTGCCGAGTTGGTGCAATTGCAAAAGCAATCGCGTCAAACGCACCTGCACGCCGGAGCTTGATGCCATGAAGATGGTTTTGGCGTCCAACAACGCAGGCAAATTGGCCGAATTGCAAACCATGTTTGGGGCACTTAATGTGCAACTGGTTCGGCAGTCTGAGTTGAATATTTCGGAAGCCGAAGAGCCCTACAAAACATTTGTCGAAAATGCGCTGGCCAAGGCGCGCCATGCCTCCGCGCAAAGTGGCTTGCCAGCCGTAGCCGACGATGCGGGCTTGTGCATCGATGCATTTGGCGGTTTGCCTGGTGTCGATACGGCTTACTACTGCATGCAGTTTGGCTACGAAAAATCGGATGCCAACAACGTCAAGGCCGTGCTTGAGCAAATGGCTGCGGTTGAAAATAGGCGCGCGGCCATGGTGAGCACCTTGGTGGCTGTGAGGTCTGCATTTGACCCCGAGCCTCTGATTGCTGTGGGCCGTGTGGTGGTCAATATTGCGCCTGAACCTGCGGGTAGCAATGGGTTTGGATTCGACCCCATTTTGTTTTTGCCAGAGTTTGGAAAAACTTTTGCGCAGTTGCCAGTTGATGTGAAAAATGCCAACAGCCATCGGGGTCGATCGTCTCTTGCCATGGTGGCGCTGATGCGCGAACGCTGGGGTCTTTGAATGAAGCAAGCCTTTGACGTGGTGCATGCCATGCGGCCCGGCTTGCTTCAGTTACAGTCCTTACCGCCCCTTTCTTTGTACGTGCATTTGCCGTGGTGCATTCAAAAATGTCCGTATTGCGATTTCAACTCGCACGAATGGCGAGACCCTTCTCAAGGCATGCCCGAAGCGCGCTACATCGACGCGCTCATTGCCGATTTAGAGACCAGCCTGCCGCTCATTTGGGGCCGACCTGTTCACAGTGTTTTCATTGGTGGCGGCACCCCCAGTTTGTTCACACCCGATAGCATCGATCGACTGGTGAGCGCCATCAGAGCGCGCGTGCCTTTGGAAGCCGAGGCCGAGATCACCCTTGAAGCCAACCCAGGCACCTTTGAAAAAGATCGATTCAAAGCCTTCAGGGCGGCAGGTGTGACGCGTTTGTCAATCGGTGTTCAAAGCTTCAATGATGCACACCTCAAGGCGCTGGGCCGTGTGCACAATGGCGAGCAAGCCATGGCCGCCATTGAAGAAGCGCAGTCTGCCTTTGAAACCTTCAATTTGGATTTGATGTACGCCTTGCCCGGTCAAACCCTGCTCGAACTGAGGAAGGATGTTGAAACAGCATTGAGTTTCAAGCCCCCTCACATTTCCATTTACCACCTCACCATTGAGCCCAACACCTTGTTTGCCAAACACCCGCCGGTGTTGCCAGAAGATGACGATGCCTACGCCATGATGGACTTGATCACGGAGATGACAGGCCAGCAGGGTTTAGAAAGGTACGAGGTGTCTGCTTACGCCAAGCCAGGCCACCGGTGCTGGCACAACCTTAACTACTGGCAGTTTGGCGACTATTTGGGCATTGGGGCTGGCGCACACAGCAAGCTCAGTTTTGCGCATCGCATTGCGCGGCAAGTTCGCTTTAGAGAGCCTCAGCTTTACATGGCTCAGGCACTGAAGGGAGAGCCAGCAACGCAGCATGAAGAAGTGTTGCGCGAAGACTTGCCCTTCGAGTACATGCTCAATTCATTGAGATTGAAAGAGGGTTTCAGTTTGACCGATTTCGTGGCTAGAACCGGCTTGGCCGTGACAGCCATCCAAAAGGGTTTGGCACATGCAGAAGCCAAAGGTTTGATCCAGCGCGACATGGCCCATGTGAGGCCTACAGAAAGAGGGTTTGATTTTTTAAGTGATCTGCAAGAACTGTTCTTGGCAGAGCCCCGGAAAGAAGCTTAGAAACCTGCCTGTTAGTCAAACAGGTGAGACAACGGCAGAGTTCATATTCTTGCCAAAGTCGCCAAACAGAGTCATGGTTTTGTCTGTGGGAATAAGGTACTTGGCGCGTTTGTCGTCGGGCTGGTTAAAGGTCTTTAACAAATCTTTTTGACGCAGGCGCGTGATGCGCTTGTGCAAGGTGGCGGGTGATCCAAGGTGGGTCAAGCCAATGGCTTCTCTCACCGTCATGACGCGGTCTTCATACCAACACAGCACAATTTCTTCAAGCAAGGCTTTTTCATTGGCGTCTAACTGCGGCGCATCTGGCAATTGTTGAACCGCTCTGGCCAATTGCAAAAACCGCATGTAGGCATTGGCAGTAGCTGATTTGTTGTTTGAAGTCATTACCAATTCTATAAGTCGTATTGACATTTACTGATCAAAAACTGATCACAAAATTCACAAGCCTTAATTAACATCATGATAGCTCACAATCCTTGAAGCTGTTCCCACAAACGGAAGGGCGTCATTGGCATTTGAATCTTGCTGGCTTGTGGGCCCCGACCGTTTCTGGCAAAAGCATCGGCCACGGCATTGACCACGCAGGGGGTAGCCCCAATGGTGCCCAGTTCGCCAACGCCCTTCACGCCCAAGACATTGTTGGTGCTGGGCACGGTTTGGTTGGTCAATGTATGGAACATTTGGGGCATGATGTCGGCGCGTGGGGCTGCGTAGTCCATCAAACTGCCTGTGACCAATTGACCGCTTTCAGCGTCATAGACCAAGCCTTCTAACAGGGCCTGACCCAGGCCTTGCACAGCACCACCGTCGAGCTGGCCTTCCACAATCATGGGGTTGACGATGCGGCCGGCATCGTTCATGGAGGTGTACGACACCACTTTGGTTTCACCCGTCTGGGGGTTGAGTTCAATTTCGCAAATATGGCAGCCATTGGGCCAAGTGGGGCCACTGGCCGTGGTGCTGGATTGAACTTCAATGCGGGCATCTGGCTGGCGCTTGGCCAAGTCTGCCAATGAAATTTGCAGGTCGGTACCCTTGACGCTGAACTTGCCACCTTGGTAAGTCAAATCGGCTGGTGAGGCTTCTAAAGCCTGCCCGGCCAAATCGCGAGCCTTGTCCAAGGTTTTCTCAGCACCCACCCGCATGGCGGATCCGCCTGTAAAGAGGGACCTAGAGCCTGCACTGCCAAAACCATTGGCCCGGTCGGTATCGCCCAAAACCACCCGAACCTGAGAAATGTCAACGCCAAACACATCGACCACCAATTGAGCCAAAGAGGTGGCAATACCCTGTCCCATGGCATTGACGGCAGAGGCAACCTCAATCATGCCGTCGGCCAAAATTTGAACCTGCACGTTTTCTTCGAGCGCATTGCCGCCGGTCCATTCCAAGAACGTGGCAATGCCCAAACCGCGCCAGAGGCCTTGAGCTTTGGATGCGGCTTCGCGTTTGGCAAAACCTTGCCAGTCAGCCGCTTCCAGCGCTTCATTCATGATCATTTCAAAGGCGCCCGTGTCGTACACCTGACCCATGGGGTTTTTGTAGGGCATTTGTTCGGGTTTGACAAAATTTTTACGGCGCAGTTCGATGCGGTCAATGCCGCTCACGCGGGCCGCCTCGTCCATCAAACGTTCCATGTTGTAAATGGCTTCGGGGCGGCCGGCCCCGCGGTAAGCGCCTGTGCTGGCGGTGTGGGTCATGACGCCAGTAAAGTGGTAGTCAATGGTTTGAATGTCATACACACTGCTTTGCACCCAAGGGCCAATGAGCATTTGGATGGCCAGGCCGGTCATGGTGGGGTAGGCCCCCACATTGGCCAAGGTTTCGATGCGCAAGCCCACAATTTTGCCGTCTTGGGCCAAGGCCAAAGACGCTTTGGTTTGAATGTCGCGGCCGTGTGAGCTGCTTAAAAACTCTTCACTGCGATCGGCAATCCATTTGACGGGACGGGCCAGCGTGTGGGCGCAAAAAGCGGTCACCACGTCTTCTGCGTAGGCGCCAGTTTTCATGCCAAAGCCGCCCCCCACATCACCCACAATGACGCGGATTTTTTCTTTGTCGAGGCCAATCAAATCGGAAACAGTATTGCGCACGCCCGTGGGCATTTGGCTGCTCATGCGGATGGTCAGCCGGCCGTTGTCTGGGTAGGCCAAAACGCTTCGGGGTTCGATGGAAAGCGCAGCCACACGCTGGTTCACAATGTCCAAATGGACCACATGGGCCGCTTGATCAAACGCCCTTTGGGTGGCGGCGGCATCGCCGTAGCGAGTTTCCGCCACGATGTTGTCTGGGGCGTCGGTGAAAAGCGGTGCATTGGGTGCCAAAGCGTCGCTCAATTGGGTGGCGCTGGGCAAGGCTTCAAAGTCAATTTGCAGGGCCTCAGCAGCATCCCGAGCTTGCATTTCTGTGTCGGCCACCACTGCGGCAACGGGCTCACCCACAAAACGCACCGTGTCAGTGGCCAAAGGATAGCGGGTGGTGGACGATAGGGGGCTGCCATCAGCACGCTTGAAGTTCATGGCGCGCGCCATGGGTTTGACGCCTGCGGCCTGAAGATCGGCCCCGGTGAACACCCCTCTGACGCCCGGCATGCCCTTGGCGACAGTTGCATCGATGCTTTTGATTTTGGCGTGCGGGTAAGGGGAGCGCAAAAAAACCAAGTGGGTTTGATCGGGGAGGGCGACGTCATTGGTGTACAGGCCAGCCCCAATGAGGAGTTGTTGGTCTTCGAGCCTTTTGACCGCTTGGCCGCTGCCAAAGCGGGTGTTCTCTGGTTGGCTTGCGCTTGAGAGGGTGGCAGATGGTGAGTTCACAGACGGTTTCTCCTTGGCCAGAAGTGTAGCTTTGATGCTGGTTTTCTGCACAAAACACTGGCTGTTTTTTAGACTGTGTTGCCGCTTGGGTGACAGTTGGGTAGGATGTAGCCAAATATTGACGAAGCGAGGTCCGAGATGGACAATTTTTTACTGTTGGTCATTGGGGTGCTATTTATTCTCTTGGCTGGTTTTTTGATTTTTTATTTTCAAACCCAGCAAAGCTTTCAAGAAATTTCAGAAAAATTAGACGAACTTCAGCACCCGCAAAATGGCTCACGTTCCAGTGATGCCTTGAAGCGCGAGATGGCCATGCACCACGACAAGCTGGTGGTTTTGGAGGCTGATATCACCAAAAACAAACGAGAGTCTTTGACCGAAGAAGAGCTCAAAACCTTTGATGTGTCGCGGCATCAAATTAAGGCGAGCATAGCGGGCCTCAAGGCCAATGGCGATTGGGTTGGCATTCCCTTTGAATATGAGTGGGTCGAAATGCTGGACCGATTGCCCAATGTGCTGAATTTGTATCGCAAGGCAGAAGCCGAAAAGCAGGCCCTTGAATTGGCTCAAGAAAAGGGCCAGACAAGCGTTTAGCCATTTTGAAGGGCATATTCTGCGATGATATAGCCCCATGTTCAGTGTTTCCAATTTATCTTGCTCCCGCGGTGACAAGCGCCTGTTTTCAGGCGTGTCTTTCACTTTAGCGCCCGGGCAGTGGTTGCACTTGGAGGGCGACAATGGGGTTGGCAAAACCAGCCTGCTCCGCATTTTGTGTGGTCTGAGTGCCCTCGAAGACGGTGAAATTAGCTGGAAAAACCAATCGGTGGCCCAAAACCCAGACGATTTCCGTCAAGACTTGGCCTATTTGGGTCATCAATTGGCACTCAAAGAAGACCTCACCCCCCTCGAGAACCTGCGTGTGAGCTCGGCCATTTCAGGGTATGAGCTTTCAGTGCCTGAGGCTATGTCAGCTTTGGCCAAGATGGGTTTGCGCGGCAGGGAGCAATTGCCCGTTCGGGTTTTGTCCCAAGGCCAAAAAAGGCGCACTGCCTTGGCCCGACTCCTGAGTTCGCGCGCCAAATTGTGGATTTTGGACGAGCCCTTTGTGGCCCTCGACCTGGCTGCACAGGAAGTTCTGTCGGGTGTGATCAATGCCCACCTGCAGCATCAAGGCATGGTGCTGCTCACCAGCCATCAGGCTGTGGCACTGGCCGGCGCTGGCCATTCGTACAGGTTGACGGCATGAGCGCATTCGTAGCCATCGTGAAACGCGACCTGACCTTGGCCTTGAGGCGCAAGAACGAGGTCATCACGGCCGTCTTCTTTTTTGTGGTGGTGGCCGCCCTTTTTCCCTTGGGAATTGGCCCCGAAATGAACACGCTGCGTTTGGTAGCGCCGGGTATTTTGTGGGTGGGAGCTTTGCTGGCCAGCATGCTGTCTTTGGGCCGCATGTTTGCCACCGACTTTGCCGATGGCACCTTAGAGCAAATGGCCTTATCGCCCAACAGTTTATCTTTGTTGGTTGCCGCCAAAATATTGGCGCACTGGTTACTCTCTGGATTGCCTTTGGTTTTGCTGGCACCCATTTTGGGTCTGCAATTTGACCTGTCTACTAACGCACTTTGGGTTTTGACTTTGAGTTTGCTTTTGGGTACACCGGTGCTTTCCTTGATTGGCGCTGTTGGCGCTGCGCTCACATTGGGCGTGCGGGGCGGCGATGTGCTGCTGTCGCTGTTGGTCTTGCCCTTGTATGTGCCGGCGCTGGTTTTTGGTGCTGGCGCAGTTCAAGCTGAAATCAGCGGCTTGGGCGCGGCGGCTCATTTGTCGGTTTTGGCCGCATTGGTGTTGGTGGCGGCCGTGTTCAGCCCCTGGGCGAGTGCGGCATCGCTGCGCATTGCACTTGAATCCTAAGAAGTCGTTCATTCAATGATTCAAAAATTATTTACTTACGCATCCCCCCAAAGCTTTTACCCATTGGCGGGAAAGCTTTGGCCCTTGTTTGCTTGTCTGGCCACAGCACTTTCAGTGTGGGGTTTGTGGCTGGGCATGTTTGTGGCGCCCACCGATTTTCAGCAGGGTGAGGGCTACCGCATTATTTTTGTGCATGTGCCAGTGTCATGGATGTCCATGTTGATTTATTTGGCCATGGCTTTTTGGGCCTTGCTGGGTCTGACCTTCAACACGCGCCTGTCGGGCATGATGACCAAAGCCCTTGCGCCTACCGGTGCCATTTTTGCATTCTTGTCACTGTGGACCGGCGCGCTTTGGGGTAAGCCCATGTGGGGCACTTGGTGGGTTTGGGATGCCCGACTCACCTCAGAGCTCATTTTGTTCTTTTTGTATTTGGGACATATTGCCTTGACCAACGCCATTGACGATCCGCGCCGAGCAGACAAAGCGGGCGCTATCTTGGCCTTGGTGGGTGCGCTCAATGTGCCCGTCATTTATTTTTCTGTGAAGTGGTGGAACACTTTGCACCAAGGTGCTTCGGTGTCCATTACCAAAGGCTCGAGCATGGCGCAAGTGATGCTTGAAGCCATGCTCATCATGAGTGTGGCGTTTTGGATGTTTGCCGTGGCCATGGCCCTTTATCGTGTGCGCAGCATTATCTTGGTGCGCGAAAGGCACACCCAGTGGGTGGCCGACTTGCCAGAGGTCAAAGCGCTCATGCTGAAGAACACGGCTGGAGGTGCCCAAGCATGATTTGGAACAGCTGGAACGAATTTTGGGCCATGGGTGGCTATGGTCTTTATGTTTGGGGTAGCTTCGGAGTGACTGCGCTGTGCATGCTTGTCGAGATTTTTTGGGTTCAACGTGCACGCGAGCAAGCTCTGAATCAAATTGCCAATGAATTGGCTGCAGAACAGAACAGCAAGGAGTGGTCCTGATGAAACCTAGACACCAACGATTTTTATTGATTGCGGCGGGTATTTCCGCTTTGGCCATTGCAGGTGCATTTGTGTTGAATGCTTTCCAAAGCAATTTGGTTTTCTTTTTCACGCCCACGCAGGTTTACAAAGGCGAAGCGCCCAAGGGCAAGGCCTTTCGAGTAGGTGGTATGGTGAAAGAGGGCAGCCTGGTCAAAGATGGCGAAAACGTTCAGTTTGTGGTCACCGATTTTGCGCACGATGTACCCGTGACTTACAAGGGCATCTTGCCCGACTTGTTCAAAGAAGGTAAGGGCGTGGTGGCGCAGGGCAAAATTTCGGATGGCCAATTGTTTGCCGCCGCCGAGGTATTGGCCAAGCACGACGAAAATTACATGCCCCCCGAGGCGCAGCACGCATTGGATGAGGCCGCTGCTGCCAAGGCTGCACAATCTGTGAAGCCCTACAAATAACGGAAAAGAGTTTTGAATGATTGTTGAAATTGGTCACTTTGCTTTGATTCTTGCCGCGTGTGTGGCGCTAGTTCAAGGTGTCTTGCCGCTTGCCGGAACCATCAATGACAACCAACGCTGGCAAGCCTTGGCAAAACCGGCTGCAACGCTTCAATTTTTGTTGATTGCATTTTCTTTTGCGGTGTTGGCGCATGGTGCCCTGACCGATGACTTCTCGATCAAATACATTGCAGGGCATTCCAATTCGCTGCTTCCCACGCAATACAAGTTTGCAGCGGTGTGGGGCGGTCACGAAGGCTCCTTGTTGTTGTGGATGCTGATGTTGTCGGGTTGGACATTGGCCGTTGCCATTTTTTCTCGCACATTGCCCTTGGCCATGGTGGCCCGCGTCATTGGCATTTTGGGCTTGGTGTCTACCGGCTTCTTGATGTTCATCTTGATCACCTCCAGCCCGTTTGAGCGTTTGCTGCCAGCGCCTGCCGACGGTAAAGACTTGAACCCCTTGCTACAAGACCCTGGCTTGGTCATTCATCCGCCCATGCTGTACATGGGCTATGTGGGCTTCTCGGTGGCATTTGCTTTTGCTGTGTCTGCTTTGCTCTCGGGCCGGATGGACGCCGCGTGGGCGCGTTGGTCCAGACCTTGGACCATCGTGGCTTGGATTTTCATGACCGCAGGGATTGCCTTGGGTTCATGGTGGGCCTATTACGAATTGGGTTGGGGTGGCTGGTGGTTTTGGGACCCCGTTGAAAACGCATCTCTCATGCCTTGGCTGTTTGGCACTGCCCTCATTCACGCCCTCATGGTGACCGACAAACGCGGTGGCTTCAAAGCTTGGTCGGTGTTGCTGGCCATTGGTGCTTTTTCTTTGTCGCTGTTGGGCACGTTCTTGGTTCGCTCGGGTGTTCTAACGTCGGTTCATGCGTTTGCCTCTGATCCCAAACGGGGCGTGTTTATTTTGATTTTCTTGGCAGTGGTGGTGGGCGTTTCACTGACGCTGTTTGCCTGGCGTGCGCCCAAGGCCACCTTAGGCGGCAAGATGGGCTTGGTCTCGCGTGAATCTATGCTGATTGCCAACAGTGTGTTGTTGGTGGTGGCCACGGGTGCAGTTTTGCTGGGCACCATTTATCCCCTCATTGTGGATGCCCTGAATTTAGGCAAGCTCTCTGTGGGCGCGCCTTATTTCAATGCGGTGTTTGTGCCCCTGATGGTGCCGGTGGTGTTTTTGATGGTGCCAGGCGGCATTGCGCATTGGCGCGAAGCGCGTTGGGCACAGCTGGGTCACGATTTGCGTTGGCCTGCACTGGCCGCTCTGGTGGCGGGTGTGGCCATCTGGACGCTCACCGAACGCGGCACTTGGCTCACTGGCATGGGCATGGCCTTGGCCACTTGGGTGGTGGTGGGTTTGCTCATGCAAATTGCCATTCGCATGAAAAAGCCAGGGCGAATTGCGCCCTCTTTTTGGGGCATGCACTTGGCCCACTTGGGTATTGCGGTCATTACCGTAGGCATCACCATGGTGAAAACTTATGAGGTTGAGCGCGATGTGCGCATGGGCTTGAATGACACGGTCACCATTGAAAACTACAGCTTTGAGTTGGTGGGTGTTTCGGATGTCGATGGTCCCAATTACAAAGCCCTTCGCGGTGATATCAAGGTGAACAAAGACGGCAAATACCTTGAAATGCTCTACCCTGAAAAACGCAAGTATTTTTCTTCAGCCATGCCCATGACCGAAGCGGGTATTGACTCGGGCTTGTTCCGCGATTTGTATGTTTCTTTGGGCGAGCCCATCGAAGGTGAGCGCATGCAGTGGAGTGTGCGGGTTTTTTACAAACCCTTTGTGTCATGGCTTTGGTATGGTGCCATCTTGATGGTGTTGGGTGGCTTGTTGGCCGTGAGCGATCGACGCTATCGCAAGTCTGCAAACACCTTGGCTTAGTGCGATGCAAAGCAAGCCCCTTGTGCTGTTTAGATTGAGAGCATTGTTTTGAAAAAGTTTTTAATTCCGCTCGGACTGTTTTTGGGCCTGGTTATTTTCTTAGCCGTTGGCCTGAACCGCGACCCACGCGAAATTCCATCGCCATTGGTGGGCAAACCAGCCCCTGCATTTTCTTTGGACACGCTGGATGTCAATGCGCCCAAGTTTGGGCCTGAGGATATGAAGGGCAAGGTCTGGATGTTGAATGTGTGGGCCACTTGGTGTGTGGCTTGCCGTGAGGAGCATCCCATTTTGGTCGCTTTTTCCAAAGCCAACCAACTGCCCATTGTGGGGTTGAGCTACAAGGAAGTTCAGCCACAAGATGAGCCTGCCGGTAAGAAGATGACGCCTGAAGAGAAGTTGCAATTTGCCCGCGATCGCAGTGCACTTTGGCTGAAGCGGCATGGCAACCCTTATGTGCTGTCTGCCTTTGATTTGGATGGCCGAGTGGGCATCGATTATGGTGTTTATGGTGTGCCAGAAACCTATGTCATTGATAAAGAAGGCGTGATTCGCTACAAGCGCGTGGGCGTGGTCACGCCAGAATTGTTGAAGTCCACCATTCTGCCTTTGGTGCAGAAATTGAACGCCTCGTAATGCCTCCTAATGCCTAGTAAGGACTTGTGAAAGACCGCATGAATTTGCAATCTGTATTTTTTAAGTGGCTGTATGTGGCCAGCTTGCTGGTTTTGTCTGCTATGTCTGCCTTGGCGCCAGCTCAAGCCAGAGAGGCTGCTTTGTTGGCTGAAGACCCGCTGGTTGAAAAGCGCTTGATACACATTTCTGAAGAGTTGCGTTGCATGGTGTGCCAAAACGAATCGCTGGCTTCTTCGCGCGCAGAGTTGGCCAACGATTTGCGAGAAGAGGTGAGAAAACTCATTCGAGAAGATCGAAGTGATTCGCAAATCAAAGAATACTTGGTTACCCGGTATGGTGACTTTGTGCTTTACAAACCAGAAGTGAAGCCACTCACTTGGGTCTTGTGGTTTGGCCCCTTTTTGTTGTTGGTGTTGGCCATCGTTGGTATGGCGTATTACTTGCGCCAACGTCAGTCCGCTCAAAATAGCAGGTCTACTTTGAGCGATGAAGACCGACGCAAAGTGCAAGAAATTTTGAAATCTGGAGATAAGCCATGAATGCCAGCATGTTGTTTGTAGTTATCGCATTTGGCATTGCGTTGTGTGTCGCTGCTGTTTTTTTGTGGGTCTTGTTGCGTGAAAGAAAGCCCTTAACCCAGGCCAGCCAAGCCAATGCCAACGCCAAGGTTTACCGCGATCAAATTTTAGATCTAGACCGAGAGCACGACAGTGGCCACATCAGTGATGAAGAGTGGCGACAGTCTAGAGATGAACTGAGCATGCGCTTGCTCGAAGATACTTCGGCAGCCGATGACCCCGTTGCCAAAACTGAAAAACCTGCGGTGTGGACAGCTGTGGTGTTGGCTGTTGCCTTGCCAATCAGTGCCATGGGCTTTTACATGTGGGTGGGGCAGCCGGAAGCTTTGAACCCCATGGCGCTCAAATCGCCCGAACAAGTGGATCAAAAAGATTTGGCCAAACTTGCGGAGACCTTGGCAGACAAACTGCAAAGCCAACCCGAGAATTTGCAAGGCTGGGTGATGCTTGGCCGCACCTACCGAACACTCGAGAATTTTGATGCGTCCCTCAAAGCCTATGACACGGCGCTCAAGCTCTCGGCCGACGACGATTTGCAGTTAGAGCGCATCGAGGTCATGGCCATGCAACGCCAAGGCAATTTTGATGGTGAACCTTGGCGCGTGATTCGGGAAATTTTGCAGAAAGATCCTCAGCATTTTGGTGCCTTGCTTACCGCTGGCAGCGCTTCTTATGCCGGAGGCAAGTATGCAGATGCTTTGAAGTATTGGGAGCAAGCTCGCAAGCCTTTAGAGGCCAACCACCCCGACTTGGCTGGTTTAGAAAATGCCATTGCAACGGTGCGTGACAAGATGGGCTTGCCAGCGAAGGCTGCATCTACTGGCCCTTCAGTTCCTGCTACTGCTTCAACACTCACTGCCCATGAATTTCACGCTTGACGATTCAACGGCCATGACCCCTGAGCGAAAGCTCTCGACCGCAGGTGAAGTGTTCATCAAGGTGCGCGTGTCTAAGTCTGGCAATGCCATGCCGCAATCAGGCGATTTGACGGGCGGCAGTGAGGGGCCAGTGAAAGTGGGTTCCAAAGGTTTGAAAATAGAAATCAAGGACCAGATGCCTTGATGAATGCTATGGGTTCTTGAGTCGATCAGTCGCTTGAAGCCCCGCAAGCTTGGTTGAGAACAGCGTGGCCTTGAGTTGCATTGCTGCCTCGCCAGGCCACGATTTGATCGGGTCTGATCAACACCAAATTGGCTTCATAAAGTTGGGCCAACTCACTTGACGAATGCCTGACCACTTTCAAATCTAGTTTGAGTATTTCGGCTGCGTTCACAAACGCGCTGAAGTCTGCAGGTGCTTCACCCAAGACCAGCAAGGTCCATTCAAAATTGAAACTGTCGAACAGAGAGCTGCCATCGGGTAGCCATGCATGCGGCGGGCGTCCACCGGGGCATGCGCTGGGGGTGTAGGTGTTGGCCGCATCTTCAGGCGGCTGAGTGCCATCTGCAACAATGAGGGGCGATTGGTCGTAGCGGCCCCCAAAAGTCACGCCGGGAATATTGAACTCTCTGCGCACATGGCCGTTCAAATAATCGGACGCAATGCTTCGAGCGTGTTCGCCCTCGGGGGTGGGGGCCTCTAAGCTGGTGTCTGCATCAAACAGTCCAATAGAGTCGGCAAACTGACGTGCATAGGTGGTGTTGCGAATGGCCAAAGGCTTGCGCTCAAGCTCATAACTGTTGAGCAATTGAGGCTGCGCTTGACCCTTGAGAACAGCCGCCAATTTCCATCCCAAATTGACGGCGTCTTCTACAGCCGTGTTGTAGCCTAAGCCGCCAGTGGGTGTGAACAGATGAACTGCGTCACCGCCCAAAAATACATGGCCCTTTTGAAAAGACTCGGCCACCAAAGCGTGGCCTGCCAGCCATGTGGCCATAGAAAGAATTTCGATGTCGATGGGCTGTCCGTAGGCCAACGAGAAAAGTCGCTTGGCATCTTCAGCGGTGAGGGCCTCTGTGCTGGCATCGTCTGACATCTGGACATGGAAAGCAAATTCACTTTCGCCATCTACCGACATGATGAAGGCTCGCAACTCCGGGTTGACGGCCACATACATCCAAGCTCTGTCGTTGGGGTTGCGTGGGTAAAACTGCGGCGCTTTGAGGTAGACGGCTAGCATTTTGCCGCCCATGAAATTGCGTTTGAAACCCGTTGCGCCACCCCAAGGAATTTGAAGATGATGCCGAATAGAGCTGCGTGCGCCATCTGCACCAATCAAGTATTTGGCTCGAACCTGAATTTTTTCTGAATTGGCTGCTGAGTTTGAATTGGAATTGGAATCAGATACGCATTCAATCACCGCTTGAATGGGCTGAGAGTGCGAATGTGGATGGGTGTCGCTAAGCGGTTGGTCCAAGCTGGTGTCTGTAAAAGATTCAAGCTTCCAGCCATAGCGGATGTCGTTGCTTGAAAATTTTTCTGCGTGCTTTCGCAGACACACTTCAACAAATTTTTGTGAAACACGGTGAGGCAATTCGGCCGCGCTCCACGAGCCCGACATGGCCTTGATGGCTTGGGGGGCCGCAGCAGCCGTAGGCAGCCTGAGTCTGGCCAGCTCTGTGCCACTGAATCGGGTGAGGTAAGCAATATCGGTGGGGTGATGAGGCGGCAAACCTTGGGCGCGAATTTCGTTGGCAAAGCCCAAACGCCTAAAGTGCTCCATGGTCCGTGCTTGGGTGGCATTGGCTTGTGGGTTGAATGCCGTGCTGGGTTTGGGATCGACCAGCAGGCACCGAATATTTCTTCGACCCAGTTCATTGGCAAGCATTAGACCAAACGGTCCGCCGCCTGCAATTAGCACATCGGTTTCAATGGGGCCTAGCATATTCATTTAACTTTAAATTTGGATTTAAGGATCGCGCGTTAACATAGACAATGGGTTCTGAAGTATCCAAGAAGAATCGTCTGGTAGAGAATATCAGCACAAGAGGTCCTTTTGAAATTTCAGACCCCTGTTTAAGCCCTACCATCGCCAAGGCACTGTGGTTTGAGTTTTGAACATGAAACTAGTCGGATCATGGGGTTTATCCCATATCCAGTTAGCGCTTAGGTAACTTGTCCATAAAATCGACCGCGCTAGTATTTCACAATGAACAGACAACTGACCCCCAACTCAACAGGAAACAACAACATGCAACTTAGAAAATTTGTGACAAACGCCAACAAAGCCGGTGGCTTTGCATCTACGCTAGGGCTTGTCATGGCGTTGAGTTTGCAGTTTGTACCTGGCGCTGCCCAGAGCCAAACAAGTTTCCCCAACCGGCCAGTCAACTTGATCGTGCCTGTTCCCCCGGGTGGCATTCTTGACACTGTGGCCCGCATGGTTGTGCCCCCAATGACCCAAGCCCTGGGTCAGCCCGTGGTCATTGACAACAAGGCGGGCGCCAGTGGCAACATAGCCGCCAGTTTTGTGGCCAAGTCTGCACCCGATGGTCACAACCTGCTGGTTGGATATTCCATGTTCCATGTGGGCAACCCTTCTATGTTTCCCAACCTCAATTGGGACCCACTGCGCGATTTCACCCCCGTGGGCATGCTGGTTGTATCGCCTCATGTGATGGCCGTTCACCCATCCGTGCCTGCCAAAACTCTGCGTGAATTCGTCGATTTAGCGCGTGCCAATCCAGGCAAACTCAATTACGCCACATCCGGCAACGGATCGGTGCCGCACATAGGCGTGGAATTGTTCAAACAACAAAACAATATTTTCATCACCCATATTCCTTACCGAGGCGCAGGACCAGCCATGTTGGACGTGGTGGCGGGCAATGTGCAAATGACCGTGGCCACACCACCATCATTGGTCAGCTTTGTACAGTCTGGCAAGATGCGCCCCTTGGCAGTGGCTGCCAGCAAGCGAATTCCCTTGATGCCAGATGTTCCTACAGCTGCCGAAGCAGGTTTTCCTGGGTTTGAACTGGAAGCATGGGTGGCGCTCTTTGCACCCATGGGCACGCCGCCCGCTACAGTGCAAAAACTCACCGAGGCTGTGAAGCTGGCCATGGAATCACCCAGTGTGCGCAAGTCGGCTGAAACAGCGGGTGTTGAAATTCGCTACATGCCGCCGGCCCAGCTTGATGCAGTGGTTCGCAAGGACATTCAGTATTGGTCCAAAGTGATCAAGACTGCCAACATCCGTGCCGACTAAGTAGTTGCTCTGGTACAGCGCTTTTTTATGATTTGATTTTCTAAATATGACCACTCAAAATTCTTCTGCATCCTTTGTGCAGCGTGCTTTGGCGCTTGACTGCGCCGCCTTAAGCGACGCGCTCGACCGTTCTGGCGTGGCGGGTCAGTGTTATCAAATCAAAGCTTGCGATCCAAAGTTTCGAATGGCTGGTCACGCTTATACCGTGTTGTACCGACCGGCAGCCCACGGTGAGGAAGGCCATGTGGGCGACTTCATTGACGATGTAGAACCAGGCAGTGTGATCGTGATTGACAACCGGGGCCATGACCACATGACCACCTGGGGAAACATCCTCACAGAAATGGCCCATCAGCGAAAAATGGCAGGCACAGTGATCGACGGCATTAACCGTGATGTTGCTTTGTGCAGTGAGCTCAACTATCCAATCTACAGCCGAGGCAGCTGGATGCGCACCGGCAAGGGACGTATTCAACTGGCAGGTTTGCAAGTACCTGTACAAATTGGGGGCGTAACGGTGTACCCAGGTGATTTGCTGCGAGGCGATGCGGACGGCGTGGTTGTAATTCCCAAAGCTTTGCAAGAGCAAGTGCTGGGGTATGCAGAAGAAATTACGCGCAAGGAAAACATTGTGCGAGCCGCCATTCGCTCAGGCATGCGCATGGATGAGGCAAGACGACAAAACCATTATCATGTACTGCAAAGTCCAGACTACAAAAAGATAGCGGGATAAAGCGGTCTGGTCTGAATGTGTGACAAACAAACGGGCTTTCAAAATGTCTTCAAACAAATTGTGGATGTTCAGTTCACGTGCCATTTTGATGGGCACCTTGGGTCTTTTGTTGGTTGGATGCGGAGGAGGCGGCTCCAGCCAAGACAAGCCTGCGCCATCGACTTCAAGGGAGTTGGCTCAAATTTGTTCGAAGGAAAGCCCATACGCATCCAAGTCTTCCAAACCCAGCCAACAAGGTGAATTGGCTGACGAAAAAAAATGGATCAAAGCCTACATGTCTGAAAGATACCTTTGGTACAAAGACATTCCACAGGTCAATGAAGACGACTCTCGCTACAACGTGCTGAAGAATGGCGTTTTAGATGTTTGGAGCTCACTGCTCAATTATTTTTCAGATTCCAAAACGCCTCTTAAAACTGCCCTAGGTACTTTGGTCGATAAGTTCAGTTTCATCATTGACTCGACAGAATGGAATAACTTTGTTGACAGCAGTTTGCGCGGCTACGGCTTCATGCTTAAAACCAGCACCCAAGGGGGTCAAAAGGTTTTAACTTTGGCCTATGTTTATCCAAATTCACCCGCCAAGAATGCAGGCTTGGCCAGGGGCGATCAAATCATCAGTATTGACGGTGCTTCCGTCAATGACACAAGCACTGAAGCAACCAATATCTTCAACGAAGGTTTGCGGCCCACCAAAGTTGCGCCGCATCAATTTCAAATATTGAGAGCGGGCCAGACTCTCAATGTGACCATGCAGGCAGAAGTCATTACCCTGCAGCAAGTTGAATACAAGGTTTTGAATGTGGGTTCGCAGAAAATGGGGTACTTGCTTTTCAACAGCCATGTGCCTGGTGCTGAAGCTTATCTAATTCAAGCCATGACATATTTCAAGCAGCAGGCCATTACCGATCTGGTGGTCGATTTGCGTTACAACGGTGGCGGCTATTTGGCCATTGCCAATGCCTTGGCGTATTCGGTGGCTGGCAGAGATAAAGCACAAGGAAAAGTTTTTGAGTGGACTCAATTTTCAGACAAGCGAAGTTCAGAAAACTACGCCATGAATTTCAGCAGCCTTGGTCTGAACAACCAAGCTTATCCCTCATTGGGCTTGGCAAAAATTTATGTGTTGGCAACCGGTGGAACTTGTTCAGCCAGTGAATCATTCATCAACGGCCTGCGTGGCATTGATGTGCAAGTGGAGTTGATTGGCGGCACCACATGCGGCAAACCTTATGGGTTTTATCCCCAAGACAATTGCGGCATCACTTATGGCGCCATGGAGATGGAAGGCGTGAACGCCAAATTGGAGGGTCGATTCTCTGATGGCATGACGCCTCAGTGCACCGTGCTCGATGATTTGAGTCGTCCTTTGGGCGATGCTTCGGAAGGCATGTTGTCAGTTGCCATCAAGAGAATGCAAGGGCAGTCGTGCAGTCAAGCTGCGGGGCTTGCCATTGGGTCGCAAGACTTATCGGGCATGGGGCTTCGAGATGAAGGTGTGTTGCTCAGGCCTGATTGGCAAAGCAACAAGTTTCTGACAGCGATGCCTTAAAAAAGTGATGTTTTCCCCATGAAACAGATTTTTTCATACATAAAAATATGTAATTTATTTTTCAACAAAATGGTCACAACTCTATCATTTGAGGCAAAGGCAAATCAAGCACCGGGTCATCACAACATGACCATGAACCCAATTCAAGGAACTGGCAAGCTTTACATCGTGATCAGGGTCGGTTAAGTTAGAAGCGGCACCTCACCGTTGAATTGCAAGTAATTTTGAAGATTCATTTTTTTACATTCAACTTTTTTAGGAGACAGACATGAATAAATTGAACAGTTTCGTTAGTTTGAAAACAACGGTTGCGCTGGTCACATTGGCATTGAGCCCAACCCTGAATGCCCACGCACAAGCTTGGCCATCAAAGCAAATTACTTTTGTCGTTCCGTTTACGGCAGGCAGTGCCACTGACATCATGGCTCGCGTCATCGGCGAAAAGCTTGGACCCCGTTTGGGTCAAACTGTAGTGGTTGAAAACCGTGTGGGTGCAGGCGGCACCATTGGCACATCTGCGGTGGCCAAATCTACACCCGATGGCTATACCTTTGTGGTGGTTTCTACGGGCCACGTGGTCAATCCTGTGTTGTACAGCAAGCTGAACTATCAACTCAAAGATTTGGCAGGCGTTAGCCCTCTCGGTTCCTTACCAAGTGCCTTGGTTGCTGCACCTGGTTTGGGCGTCAAGACGGTCAAAGAGTTGGTCGATAAAGTACGAGCAGCCCCAAATGGTTTGAACTACGCCAGTGCAGGTATTGGCAGTGCAGCGCATGTGAATGCTGAAAAATTTGTGGTGGGCCTCAAGCTCAAAGGCAATCATGTGCCTTACAAGGGTACACCTCAAATGTTGGTGGACATTGCCGGTAACAACGTCGACTATGTGTTTGCACCTCTTATTTCCAGCGTCACCATGATTCGTGAAGGCAAGGTAGTGCCCCTGGCAGTCAGTTCAGAAAAACGTGCCGTGGCTTTTCCCAATATTCCAACAATGGCGGAAGAGGGCTACCCTCAAGGTCAATTCAATTTCTGGATTGGCATGCTAGCCCCTTCCCAAACGCCCAAAGCCATCTTGGACAAGATGAACGATGAAATCAATGCCATTGTCGACATGCCAGATGTTCGTGAAAGATTTGAAAAACTCGGTGCATTGCAATTCAAAATGAAACCTGCCGCATTTGATAAATTCATTCAAGAAGAAGCAGTCCTCTTAGGAGAAGTCATGAAAGCCAGTGGTGCAAAGTTGGATTGATCAATGAATCCCATGTCAAATCAACCCCTTCGCCTAGCCTACATTTCTGGCGGTTTTCCTGTTTGGGCCTTGTTTGTTGCTCAAAGCCAAGGGCTGTTTGAAGCCCATGGTGTGCAATGCAACATCACGCACACAGGCTCGTCGACAGTTCAAATGCAAGGACTAAGGGAAGGGCGTTTTGATATTGGGTGCCAACTGCCAGATCACGTCGTTCGCGCCGGTTTGAATGGCACACCTTTGTGTGTGCTTGCAGCGCAATCGCATGCTCCCGATGTGGCACTCGTCGCATCCGCCATGATTCGATCCCTCACGGAACTTAAAGGTCATCGGATTGCTGTTGATGGAGCTCGCAGTGGGTATGCATTGTTGCTGGTTCAGTTGTTGTCTTCAATGGGCTTGGCTTCAAACGATTACCAATTGGTTGAAGTGGGCGACAGCCAGCAGCGTGTTCAAGCCATGCGCAGTGGTGAATTCATGGCCAGTTTTATCAACCCACCTTTGGACAAGGCCCTGGTCAACGATGGTTTTGTGCGTTTAACAACAACGCGGCAAGCATTTCCCAACTATCCCGGACCCGTGGTTGCTGCCCGCCGTGAGTGGGCAGATGCGAATCCAGAATTGGCCAAGGGTTTTCAAAGCGCATGGACGGCTGCATGGCAGTGGTTAATGAATCCGCTCAATGAGTCGCAAGCGATTGAGATAGCACTCAAACAGTTGGGCGCAGAAGCACCCGCTGCTCAAAGCGCACTACAAAACTTGCATCGCCAAGGTGTGCCTCACATTTCTGAGGAAGGGATGGCGCAGGTGATTGATCTGGTATGGCGCAGTGAATCGCTCGACGAAAAACCGATGCCACAGTCTGGCAATTATTTTTGGCCTTCAAACTGAGGCTGGTTATCGGAGTTTTAACTGGCTTGAATCCAGCATGACATAGAGGATTCTGGCGGAAGCGGTGAGATTCGAACTCACGGACCCTTTCGAGCCGCCGGTTTTCAAGACCGGTGCAATCGACCACTCTGCCACACTTCCTGCGGGGGGAATTGTAACCTCGTTCTTAGGCCAAAAAAGGGCCGTCAGGGACCGACTTGGCAAATTAATGTTGATCTGACCCCAATTAAATCAACATGCCTTGGGTTTCGATGTAGGCGATGACGGCGGCCAGGCCGGTTTGGGTTTTGAGGTTGGTCATGACGAAGGGTTTGAGGCCTTTGGCGGTGGTGCGCATGCGGGTGGTGTCGGCGTGCATCACGTCGAGGTCGGCGCCGACGTAGGGGGCCAGGTCGGTTTTGTTGATCACGAAGAGGTCGCTTTTGGTAATGCCGGGGCCGCCTTTGCGGGGGATTTTTTCGCCGGCAGCCACGTCAATCACGTAGATGGTGAGGTCGGACAGTTCGGGGCTGAAGGTGGCGGCCAGATTGTCGCCGCCGCTTTCGACAAACACCACATCGGCATTGGGAAACTTTTCCAACATGCGGTCGATGGCTTCCAGGTTGATGGAGGCATCTTCCCGAATGGCGGTGTGGGGGCAACCGCCGGTTTCAACGCCCATGATGCGGTCTGCTTCTAGCGCGCCACTCACGGTGAGCAGGCGTTGGTCTTCTTTGGTGTAGATGTCGTTGGTGATGGCCACCAAGTCCCATTTGTGGCGCATGCTTTTGCACAGCATTTCAAGCAGGGTGGTTTTGCCAGAGCCCACAGGGCCGCCAATGCCCACGCGAAGGGGAGGCAGTTTTTTGGTGCGATGGGGAATGTGGTGCAGTGCGGTCATGATCTAAACAGTCTGGAGTATTGGGTTTCGTGTCTGGCAGACATGACGGCCAGCATGGGACAAAAAGCTTGGCGTGCGTCATCGCTCAAGGCCATGGCGTGTTGCACCGCTTCGGGAATTTCTTGGGCCAGTCTGGCCAATATTTTTTGACCAGAGACTTGGCCCAAGGGAACTGCTTTAAGGGCAGCTTGGGTCATGTTTTCGGCCCAACCAAAGGCGTAGGCTTGAAGAGCCTGCTCCAGCGGAGCATGGGCCAGCGACAAGGCCAAAGACATGGTCATGGGGTAGGTGGGGCGAAGCTCGCTACA
>JAJTGB010000131.1 GCA_021298995.1 Comamonadaceae bacterium
GGTCTTGGCCGTCGTGGTGATGCTGATATTGAGACCGCGCAAAGCGTCAACCTTGTCGTACTCAATTTCAGGGAAAATGATTTGCTCTTTCACGCCGACGTTGTAGTTGCCACGGCCGTCGAAAGCGCGACCAGAGATACCACGGAAGTCGCGCACGCGGGGCAAAGCCACGGTGACAAAGCGATCGAGGAATTCATACATTTGCACGCCACGCAATGTGACCATGCAACCAATGGCTTGGCCTTCGCGGATTTTGAAACCAGCGATTGGCTTTTTGGCCTTGGTAACGACTGGCTTTTGGCCAGCAATTTTGGTGAGGTCGCCCACGGCGCTGTCCATGACCTTTTTATCGGCAACGGCTTCGCTCACACCCATGTTGAGGGTGATTTTGGTGATGCGTGGAACTTCCATGACTGACTTGTAACCAAACTTGGTCATCAGTTCTGGTGCGATTTTTTCGCGGAAATGTTGTTGCAGACGTGCCATCTTTATGCCACCTTGATTTCTTCGCCGCTGGACTTGTAAACGCGAACGCGCTTGCCATCGGCCAACAACTTAATGCCCACGCGATCAGCCTTGCCTGTTGCTGCATTGAAAATGGCAACATTGGACTGATGAATAGGCATGGTCTTTTCAATAATGCCGCCGTTGATGCCCTTCATAGGGTTTGGCTTGGCATGCTTTTTAACCAGGTTGATACCTTCAACCACCACATGCGAGTCATCGGCACGGAGCGACACGGTGCCGCGCTTGCCTTTGTCACGACCGGCGATGACGATCACTTGATCACCTTTGCGAATCTTGTTCATGGCGTGTCCTTAAAGAACTTCAGGTGCCAAGGACACGATCTTCATGAACTTCTCAGTACGCAATTCACGCGTGACTGGGCCGAAGATGCGGGTGCCAATAGGCTCCAACTTGGCATTGAGCAAAACTGCTGCATTGCCATCGAATTTAACGAGCGAGCCATCACCACGGCGAATGCCCTTGGCTGTCCGAACGACCACAGCACTGTAAACCTCGCCTTTTTTGACGCGGCCACGGGGCGCAGCTTCTTTGATGCTCACTTTGATAATGTCGCCAACACTGGCGTAACGACGTTTCGATCCGCCAAGCACCTTGATGCAAAGGACGGATTTAGCGCCGGTGTTGTCGGCAACATCCAACCGAGTTTCTGTCTGAATCATTTCAATATTTCCCAACTTGCACCTTGTGCACCCCCAAAAATCAGAACTTTTATGGTTTGATTTTCAAAAGCACCAAGATCAGTCTTGGACCCGTCATCCACACTGCGAACCACTCGCAATGCTTTAGTTTGGGTAGATAACTCCGCCTTTTTTGAAAGCGAAGCCCGCTTTCAAAAGCACCAAGATCAGTCTTGGACCCGTCATCCACACTGCGAACCACTCGCAATGCTTTAGTTTGGGTAGATAACTCCGCCTTTTTTGAAAGCGAAGCCCGCGATTGTTACAAGATTTTTTGGCTGTGTCAACACTTTTGGCGGCCAAAAAGCAAAGTATTTGCAATTTTTTAGGGGCAGCCGGTCATTTTGAGGCCTTGCCAGCCATTCAAGCGCTCAGTTGGTAAGCCTTTGCCAAGGTCTCAAAAGACGCCAATTGGGGGGAGGCACTTATTTCAGTGCTTAAAATTTGTGCAACCAGGGGGGCCACTGTCAAAGCTGCGGCTGCATCTAAGAAAAGCAGGCGATTTCGGCGCGCCAGCACATCTTCGACGGTTCTCGCATATTCATAGCGCGCTGCAAACCGAACCATGGCCTCACTCAATTGGGGTGCAAGCCAATTCGCTGCGCCTGGCATGGTAGCCAGGAGGTCTGCATCGGTTCCGTAATTGCTGCCGTTGTCATCCAGGCTGGGCGCGCCCCACAGCTTGGTCTGCACCGTCACGTCTTCCGAGGTCAATGAAAGCAACTGGGCTTTGCGTATGGCCTGCATGACATCGGCGGCCATGGCACGGTAGGTGGTCCATTTGCCCCCTGTGACACTCACCAAACCACTCGACGCCACTTTGACGGTGTGCTCTCGGCTCACACTTTGCGTAGCGCCCTCATCTTGAGAATTTTGCCCAGTTCGCGCCAAGGGCCTGAGCCCAGCCCAGACACTGGTAACGTCGGAGCGCTGAGGCACTTTGACCAAGTATTTGGCAGCCTCTTGCAAAATTTGTTTAATTTCAGACTCGAGTGCCAGCGGCTCCCAATCTACCTGGGGCCGTGGTGTGTCAGTGGTGCCCAACAAAACTTTGCCCTGCCAAGGCACGGCAAACAAGACCCTGCCATCTTGCGTGTGGGGCACCAACAAAGCCGATGAACCCGGCCAGAACGAGGCATCGACCACCAAGTGCACGCCTTGGCTGGGCCTCACAGCTTGAGGCAATTTGACCTCAGATGCAGTGCCGGGCGCGGTGTGCAACATGGCTTCAATTTGGTCGATCCAAACACCAGTGGCATTGACCACACAACGGGCTTTCAAGGTGCGCTCTTGGCCCGTCTCTGCGTCTTGGCAAATCAATCCTTTGATGCGGCCGGCTGGATGCTCAGTGACAAAGCCTTTGACGGGCATGTGGTTGAACAACAGCGCACCGTGGGCGGCTGCCGTGCGGGCCAAGGCCAAGGCCAAGCGGGCATCGTCAAACTGGCCGTCCCAGTACTGAACACCCCCCACCAAGTGGGTCACCCTGACACCTGGCAATGCCTGCACAGTTTCGGCATGGTTTAAAAAGCGCGTGGGGCCCAGCCTAGCGCGTCCAGCCAACAGGTCATAAAGCTTCAAGCCGAGGCCATAAAACCACTGGTCTTTTCGCCGATAAGCGGGCATCACAAAGGGCATGGGGTGGACCAGGTGGGGTGCATTGGCAAGCAGATTTTTTCGCTCTCGCAAAGCCTCCCTCACCAAAGGCAACTGGCCTTGGGCCAAATACCGCACACCGCCATGAACCAATTTGGTTGAGCGCGAGGACGTGCCTTTGGCAAAGTCATGCGCTTCCAAGAGCACCACTTTCAAGCCACGGACAGCCGCATCAACGGCGACGCCAAGTCCGGTGGCGCCGCCCCCAATGATGGCCAAATCAAACTCTGGCGCATTGTCGAGTTGCGCAAGCAACTGCGCTCTGTCGGTCAACACAGGATTCATGCTTTGCTTTTAATCTTTCGCCCAAGACCGAGCGCGTGCAACTGCTTCGCGCCAGCGTGCATGGCCTGCTTGCCTGGCTTGTGTGGCACGCGAACTGGATGCGGGGACAAATTTTCGATCTTGCGACCACTGCGCCGAAATTTCGTCTGCACCCGACCAGAATCCTGTGGCCAAACCCGCCAAATAAGCAGCACCCAAAGCCGTGGTTTCAGTGACGCTGGCGCGCACCACCGGCACGCCCAATGCATCGGCTTGCATCTGCATCAGTAAATTGTTGCGGCTGGCACCGCCGTCTACGCGCAACTCCGTCAAGGCCAAACCGCTGTCCTTGGACATGGCGGAAAAAATATCGGCCACCTGCCAAGCAATGGCCTCGAGGGCGGCACGCGCAATGTGCGCGCGCGTGGTGCCGCGCGTCATGCCCACCAAAGTGCCGCGCGCTTGACCATCCCAATCGGGCGCGCCCAAGCCTGCAAAGGCAGGCACCAAAAAAACATCACCCGTATCGGGGACGCTGGCTGCCAGCGCTTCAATGTCGCTGGCCTTCTGAATGATTTGCAAACCATCGCGCAACCATTGCACCGTGGCGCCAGCCATGAAAACCGAGCCCTCCAGCGCATAAGCGGTTGAACGCGCAGCGTCAGGCGTTTGGGGGCCTTGCCACGCCACCGTGGTCAGCAGTTGATGCTGGCTTTGAACCGGCACATGCCCGGTATTCATGAGCATGAAACAGCCGGTGCCATAGGTGTTCTTGGCCATGCCAGGCGAAAAACAAGCTTGTCCAAAAGTAGCCGCCTGCTGATCGCCTGCCAGCCCGGCGATGGAAATGGAAGCCCCCAAAAGATGTGCATCTGTTTGGGCTATCACGCCACTGCTGGGCACCACCTGCGGCAAGATTGAAAAGGGGATGTTGAATTGTTGGAGCAAACTTGCATCCCAGGCTTGGGTGTGCAAATTGAACAACAGGGTTCGAGAAGCGTTGCTGGGATCGGTCACATGAGCCCGGCCACCCGTAAGTTGCCAAATGAGCCAAGTGTCGATGGTGCCAAAGGCCAAATGGCCTTGCTCTGCCAAACGCCGTGCGCCTGCCACATGATCTAGCAACCACGCAATTTTGGTGGCAGAAAAATAGGCGTCTAAAACCAAGCCAGTTTTTTGTTGAATCCCTTTGGCGGCGCCTTGGGCTTTGAGCTTGTCACAAAAACCTGCTGTTCTGCGGTCTTGCCACACAATGGCCGGCGCAAGGGGCAGACCCGTTCTGCGGTCCCATAGCACGCTGGTTTCGCGCTGGTTGGTAATGCCAATGCCCTTTATTTGAGATGCAGCAACGCCCGCCTGTTGCAGCACCGCTTGCATGACATTTTTTTGAGTTTGCCAAATTTCAAGGGCGTCGTGCTCAACCCATCCCGGCTTTGGAAAGTATTGGGTGAACTCTTGTTGCGCGATGGCCACTGGCTTTGCATCGCGATTGAACAGCACCGCCCTAGAGCTGGTGGTGCCTTGGTCAAGTGCAAGGATGTACTTCATGGGCTGAAGATTAACCGAAAGCCGCCCTCTGAAAAAGAGACAATAAGCCCAATTGACCGAATCGGACAAAATAAATCAAACTTTGAACAAAGCCGTTCAAGGCCCCCTCTCTTTCTCGAGAATGATTCATGACTGCATCGACTCCCATTGGTTTTCAAAAATTGCACTTGGCCTTCATTGGCGGTGGCAACATGGCCAGCGCCATTTTGGGTGGCCTGATTAAACAAGGCCTTGCACCAAAGCAAGTGACCGTGATTGAACCCTTTGCAGAAACTGCCGCCAAACTGCACAAAGAATTTGGCGTAGAAGTTCATGCGGCGCCATCCGATGTTTTGGCCCATGCCAATTTGCTTGTTTGGGCGGTTAAGCCACAAGTTTTCAAAGAAGCCGCTTTGCCGGTGGCCGCATTCACACCCAAGGCCCTTCACTTGTCGGTGGCCGCAGGCATCCGAAGCGACAGCATTGCGCGCTGGCTTCACACCGACCGTGTGGTGCGCAGCATGCCCAACACACCGGCCTTGGTGGGCCAGGGCATTACCGGCTTGTTTGCGCGAGCTGGTGTGTCGGCAGGTGACAAAGAACTGGTAGAGCAAGTCTTGCACAGCACTGGCGAGTGGCTATGGGTGAAACAAGAATCCGATTTGGATGTGGTCACCGCGCTTTCTGGCTCTGGGCCGGCCTATGTGTTTTATTTCTTAGAGGCCATGACCGAAGCCGGCGTTCAGATGGGTTTAAGCCAAGACCAGGCCTATCACTTGGCCAAGGCCACCTTTGGCGGCGCCACCCATTTGGCGCGTCAATCTACTGACTCTCCTGAGGTGCTGCGCCAGCGGGTAACTTCTAAGGGCGGCACCACGTATGCAGCGCTCACCTCCATGGCAGGCGACCATGTGAAAGAGGCTTTTGTGAAAGCCATGTTGGCAGCGCAAAAGCGCGCTGGTGAATTGGGTGATGAGTTTGGCAAAGACTGATGGGGCAGCTCAGAGATAGCTCAAAGGTCGCTCAGCACAAGCCCCGCAAACACCGCAAAACCCACCCAGTGGTTCAGCCGAAAAGCTTTGAAACAACCGTCACGTGAGCGATCTTTGATGAGCAGAAAATGCCAAGCGGCCTGCAGTGCAGCCGCCGCCAAGCCCGCCAACAAAAGAGGCTTTTGGGTGGCATCTAACACCACACCCCAAATGCCCACAAAAGCGGCATAAAAAAACATCACGGCAGCCACATCCCATTGGCCCAACGTGATGGCAGAAGTTTTCATGCCAATTTTCAAATCGTCATCTCGATCCACCATGGCGTACTCGGTGTCATAGGCCAAAACCCAAAACAAATTGCCCAGCAATAACACCCAGGCTAGGCCAGGCACTTCGCCAGTCACTGCGGCAAACGCCATGGGAATACCGAAGCTAAAGGCAACACCCAGCACAGCTTGTGGCATGGACACAAAGCGCTTGGCATAAGGGTAGAGAAAGGCCACTGCTAGGGCTAAGCAAGACCACGCCAATGTTTCTCTTCGAAGAGTGAGCACCAAACAAAAGGCAAGCCATGCCAATACGGCACCAACAGCCAAAGCTTCTTTGACGCTGATTCGACCACTTGTGACAGGTCGATCTGCAGTGCGTTTGACATGCTTGTCAAAATCGCGATCGGCCACATCGTTCAAACAGCAACCCGCGCTGCGCATGAGAATGGTGCCGAGCGTGAAAACAATCAGCAAATGCCATCCTGGAAAACCACCTGAAGCCACCCACAAAGCCGACAGCGTAGGCCATAAAAGCAAAAGCCAACCAGCGGGCCGGTTCCAGCGTATCAGGTCTAAATACAAGCTGAGTTTTTCACGCATGGCAGATGATGCTTTTAAATGAGAGCCGCTTGCGATGCACTTAGGAAAGGCGCGTTACACCAGGCAGCTCGCACGCATAAATGGCATTGCG
>JAJTGB010000132.1 GCA_021298995.1 Comamonadaceae bacterium
CACTATGCGCATTTGCTGGTGCATGGCACGCTGCATGCACAAGGCTGGGATCACGAAACCAGTGAGGCCGATGCCGAGGCGATGGAAGCGCATGAAATTGAGATCATGCGGAAGCTGGGGTTTAAGAACCCGTATTAATTTCAGAGGTCAGTTTGTTTTTTTAACTTGACCATAACCAGGCTTGGTCCATGGCGCGCCAAACACGCCGTACCTCTCCATGCACTCAAAATCCGCGTCAGTCATGGGAGGGCAGTCTGGATCGCTCATGGCTGCCAATGTGATTTGATAGTCTTCCTCATCCGTTGGCATGATAATTTTGATGGGTTTGGTATTTTTATTGATATTTTTCATAACGCTTAGCCTCTCGCTTGTTAGCTGTTCGCAAACTGATTATTCGGGTAGATTCAGCACGCAACACATACACCACTGCGTAAAGTTTGCCTTCCAAAGGTACCAAGCCGCTCATGCGGACCTCGTTGTCATTGTGGCGCTTATTCACTTTCAATGCCAGACGCATCCTCAAGCAAGCGGACCTTGACCGACTTGCCCTTCACCTTGCCCCGAGATAACTTTGCGACTGCTTCACGCGCAATGTCTCGCGCAACCGCCACATAAGTGGAATATTCATTCACATTGATCTTGCCCACTTGCTCACGCGTGTAACCAGCATCACCCGTGAGTGCGCCCAGCACATCACCTGCGCGAATTTTTTCTTTGCGACCGCCCACAATTTGCAAAGTGGCCATGGCGGGTACCAGCATGTCTTTGCCAGCAGGTGTGAACGAGCTCAGCTCTTGCCAACTTGACTCGCGGCCTTGCAGCACTTCAATCTTGCCCACATAGCCCATCTCGTCCATGCTGGCCAAACTCACCGCCAAGCCTTCTGCATCCGCACGGCCTGTGCGGCCAATGCGGTGAATGTGCACCTCAGCATCGGGCGTGACATCGACGTTGATCACCGCTTCCAGTTGCGCCACATCCAAACCGCGCGCCGCCACATCGGTGGCCACCAACACAGAGCAACTTCTGTTGGCAAATTGAATGAGCACTTGATCGCGTTCGCGTTGTTCTAACTCACCATACAGCGCCAGCGCGCTGAAGCCTTGTGCTTGCAACACCGCCACCAAATCGCGGCACTGCACTTTGGTATTGCAAAACGCCAGAGTAGACGTTGGCCGAAAGTGATTCAACACCATCGACACAGCATGCAGTCGCTCAGACTCTTTCACCTGCACAAAAATCTGTTGCCTTCTGGGTAAGTTGCGGAGAACAAAAGCGTTTGACGATTTTGCGGGCACTGTCTGGCCACGGTGGCAATGTCGTCAAAAAAGCCCATGTCGAGCATGCGATCGGCCTCATCCAACACCAAGGTTTTAAGGCCCTTCAGTTTCAGAGAGCCACGCTCCAAATGATCCATGATGCGACCCGGCGTGCCCACCACCACATGCGCGCCGTGCTCCAAACTCAGCACCTGGCCGCGCAGCGCCACACCGCCGCACAAGGTAACCACTTTCACATTGCCCACAGCGCGCGCCAAACGGCGAATTTCTTGACTCACCTGATCGGCCAACTCGCGAGTGGGGCACAAGATCATGGCCTGCACGGCAAAGTCTGCAGGCAGAATTTTCTCAACCAAGGGAATGCCAAACGCGGCCGTCTTGCCGCTGCCAGTACTGGCCTGTGCAATCAAATCTTTGCCCGCTAAGGTCACAGGCAAACTGGCCGCCTGAATGGCAGTCATTTGCAAATAGCCCAACTGCGCCAAGTTGCCCAACATCGAAGCCGACAAACTCAGCTTCGCAAAATCATTTTTGTTTTCGTTCATGTCTCGATTATGCGTGTGAGAGAGTTGGGGTGAAAAACAATTGGGGTCAGATCAACATTAATTTGGTCAATCAGTGAGGGATGAAGCCAAGGGGGGCTTCCTCATACTGGAGTACCAGAAATCGTTCAGCCCCCCTTGGCTTCATCCCTCACTGATTGGAAATTAATGTTGATCTGACCCCAATTGTTTTGCTCTCGCCGGAGAGGAAAAATTTTGCAAGATTACATCTGCAATGGAATGGTCACAGGGCCATCGTTGATCAAGTGCACTTTCATATCCGCAGCAAACTGGCCCGTCTGCACAATGGGGTGAGCCTCGCGAGCTTGCGCGACGAAGTAGTCGTACAGCCGCTGTCCATCGGCAGGCGACGCAGCTCGGGTAAAGCTGGGGCGATTGCCACCGTTCACATCGGCGGCCAAAGTGAACTGGCTCACTACCAGCAAACCACCTTGCAAACCCTGGCCATCCAAATCTTGCAAAGAACGGTTCATCTTGCCTGCCTCGTCGCTGAAAATGCGCAACTTCAAAAGCTTGCTGAGCATCTTGTCTGCGTTCGCCGTTGTGTCACCCTGCTCTGCACAGAGCAACAACAACAATCCCTTTTGAATTTGTCCAATCACTTGGCCGTCCACCACCACCCGTGCCTCCAGCACCCGTTGCGCTACACCAATCACAGCAAATCTCTTTCTGAATCAAAATGCGCTTCCACATCAGAAGGCAACAACTGAATGGAAGCCCGCAAACCAGGCACCGCGCTCATCAGGGCCTGCTCCACACTGGTTCGCAGCGCCGCCGCTCGGCCTAGGGTCCATGAAGCGGGCATGTGCATGTGCAAATCGACAAACAAACGCTGCCCCGCTTTGCGCGTGGTAATGTGGTCAAAGCGGATGATCGACACCTCACCTCGCTGATACGCAAACCCCGCCAATGTTTCATTGATTTTGGCAATGGCCTCTGGCTCAACAGCCTCGTCCATCAACCCTTGCGACGACCGCCAAATGAGGTGCACGCCTTCTTTCAAAATATTCAGCGCCACCGCAATGGCCACCAAAGCATCGAGCCACAACCATCCGGTTAGGCTCACCAAGCCAATGCCCATGACCACTCCCACCGATGTCCACACATCGGTCACCGAATGCTTGGCATCGGCTTCCAAAGCAATAGACCGGTGCGTCTTGGCGGCGCCAAACATCACCCAGGCCAGCAAGCCATTCAACACAGAGCTGATGACCGACAAAGCCAAACCCAAGCCCACTTGCTCAATGGGCTGCGGATCAAAAATACGATGGCTGGCCGCCCAGATAATGCCGATGGCGGCCACAATGATCAAAATGCCTTCAAAGCCAGAAGAAAAATACTCTGCTTTGTGATGGCCGTAAGGGTGTTCTGCATCGGCCGGCCGCGCGGCCACCGTGACCATGACCAAGCCAAAAACAGCGCTGGCCAAATTGACCAAAGACTCCATGGCGTCTGACAACAAACCCACAGAGTCTGTGATCCACCAAGCCAAAGTTTTGAGGGTGATGGTCATGATGGCCACCACCACCGACGCCCACATCAATGCGCGCGGTGACCATGCAGGTAATTTTGAAAGCATCAAGTACTCAAATGCACACGCGCAAATTTGCGCTTGCCCACTTGAACCACATACGTGCCGGCTTCTAATTTCAAGCCCTTGTCGCTCACCACCGACGAATCGACACGCACACCGCCGCCATCAATCAATCGATTGGCTTCAGAACCCGAAGGCGCTAGGCCGGCCATCTTGAGTAAGTTGCCAATGCCCAAAGGTGCACCACTCAAATGAAGCTCTGGAATTTCGTCGGGCACGCCGCCCTTGCTGCGATTGATAAAGTCTTGCTCCGCCGCATCAGCCGCTGCCGCGCCATGGAAACGCGAGGTCATTTCTTTGGCCAAAGCCACCTTGGCTTCTTTGGGATTCAAGCCCTCGGCCACCTGCTTTTTCAAGGCTTCAATGTCAGCCATCGATTTGAAAGACAGCAAGGTGTACCAGCGCCACATGAGCACGTCAGAGATAGACAGCACCTTGGCAAACATCGTGTTGGGCTCTTCGCTGATGCCGATGTAATTGTTTTTGGACTTGGACATTTTGTCCACGCCATCTAGGCCTTCCAGCAAGGGCATGGTCAAAATACATTGCGGCTCTTGGCCGTGCTCTGCCTGCAAATGGCGGCCCATGAGCAGGTTGAATTTCTGATCGGTGCCGCCCAACTCCAGGTCGGACTTCAAAGCCACCGAGTCGTAGCCCTGCATGAGAGGGTACAAAAACTCGTGCACGCTGATGGGCGTGCCGGCCTTATACCGATCGTGAAAATCGTTGCGCTCCATCATGCGCGCCACGGTGTACTTGGCCGCCAACTGAATCATGCCCATGGCACCCAGCGGCAAACTCCACTCGCTGTTGTACCTGATTTCGGTTTTGGCAGGATCGAGCACCAAGCTGGCTTGACGGTAATAGGTTTCGGCATTGGCCTTGATTTGTTCAGGCGTTAAAGGCGGACGTGTAGAGTTTCGGCCCGATGGGTCTCCAATGAGGCTGGTGAAGTCGCCAATTAAAAAGATCACCTGGTGACCCAAGTTTTGCAACTGGCGCATTTTGTTCAGCACCACGGTGTGGCCCACATGAATGTCGGGCGCCGTAGGGTCCAAGCCCAATTTGATGCGCAAAGGCACTCCCGTGGCCTCCGATTTGGCCAGTTTCTTGACCCAGTCTTCCTGCGGAATGAGCTCTTCACAGCCACGCAAAGTGACCGCCAATGCTTCTTTGACAGCATCTGTCACTGGATATTGGGTGGAAACGGGTGAATTCATAAGGGTTTTCCAGTATGCGTCTATCGCCATAGGCGTTAGAATGTGCAGAATTGTTTGCCCTATTTTAAGGGCTGACCTTGCTATTGTTTTTTCCGGACCGCATGAATTTCATCAACCAGTTTTTGACACGCGCCAAACCCCACAGCCTAGCGCTGTTGGCCATGGCCAAAGTCCACAGCCAAACGCTGCGGAATTTTGTTGCGCGTCATCCCAAACACGTTACCACCGTCTTGGCTGCAGTGCTGTTAGGCGGCGGCGGTGGCGCGTTTGCGGTTGCCAACCTGGGTCCCGATGCCTCCAATTTGCCTGTCAGCACATTGGTTGAACCGCTGCAAACGCCCGACCTTGAAGCCCAAGTGGCCGCCTTAGAGCAACAAACACTCAAGCTCTATCGCAACCGCTCTGGTCGCAATGTGTCGGTCGAAGCCAACGAACAACAACAACTGCTCACCCTGACTACTCGCTGGCTCAAAAACGACAGCGACAGCCAATTTCAGCGCATGGTCATCACGCGCAATGCCAACAATGAGTTTAGTGTTCGCACCGACACCGCGCCCTTGACAGCCAGCGTGCGCATGGCCGGTGGCACTGTGGCCTCCTCCTTGTATGCGGCCTCCGACGAAGCCCGCCTGCCCGACACCGTCACACGCCAATTGGCCGATGTGTTCTCAGGCCAAATTGACTTTCACCGTGCTTTGCGCAAAGGCGCTGTGTTCTCGGTGGTGTACGAAACGCTAGAAGCCGAGGGCGAGCCCCTGCGCACAGGCCGCTTGCTCAGTGCTGAAATTACCAACGACAAAAAAACCTACGATGCCGTTTGGTTCCAAGAACCCGGCCAAAAAGGGGCGTACTACACCATGGGCGGCGACAGCCTGCGCCGCGCTTTCTTGGCCTCACCAGTGCCCTACTCTAGGCGCACCAGCGGTTTTGGCACACGCATGCACCCTATTCTGCACACCCAGCGTGCGCACACCGGTGTTGACTACGCGGCCCCCACTGGCACCCCCGTCATGTCGGTGGCCGATGGCGTGGTCACGGAAAGCAGCTACCAGGGTGCCTATGGCAACATGGTTGTGGTTCAACACAATGCCCGTCAAAGCACCGTGTATGCACACCTTAGCCGCATGAATGTGCGCAAGGGTCAGAGCATCAAGCAAGGCGAAACCATTGGCGCAGTAGGATCCACAGGCCTGTCCACTGGCCCTCACTTGCACTTCGAGTTTCGCATCAATGGCCGCCACGTCGATCCACTCACATTGGCGCAACAAGGCTCTGCCGAGCCCATCTCGGATGCTGTGCGACCACAGTTCAACCAACGAGCCCAATACGCTCGCTCTCAGTTGATGGCTGCGGCGCAAATGCGCCAAGGCAACGTTCAATAATTTTCAGCGTTGGCAGGGGCCAGGTTGACCTCCGCCTCTGCGCCACTCTCCCCATCGCTCACAACGGCGACTGAAGCTCACTTGCAATACTTTATTGGCTTGATGTCTGGCACCTCGCTCGATGGTGTCGATGGTGTTGTAGTTCAAATCTCGTCTCCTTCTTTGATTTCCAACACGCGCCAACTGAAAGTTTTGCAGCATGTCTTTCAGCCATTTGACGCCGAATTTCGCGCAGAACTTTTAAGTTTGAATACACCGGGCAACAACGAGTTGCATCGCGCCGCATTGGCTGGCAATCGCTTAGCAAGAAGCTACGCGCAAGTGGTTCTTGCCTTGCTCAAAGCCAGTGGCATGCAAGCCAATGACATTCAAGCTGTTGGCGCACATGGCCAAACTGTGCGTCATCGCCCGCTTGAGTTTGATGCCGATCCTGCCACTGGCCAAGCCGCAGTGGGCTATACCTTGCAACTCAACAACCCCGCTTTGTTGGCCGAACTCACAGGCATTGATGTGGTGGCCGAATTTAGAACACGCGATTTGGCGGCAGGTGGACAAGGCGCACCCTTGGTGCCAGCCTTTCATGCAGAAGTTTTTGGCAACCCTGCTCACACCGTGGCCGTGGTCAACATTGGCGGCATTTCCAACATCAGTATTTTGCGCAAAGCGTTAACTCACAACGCAGAAATCATTGGCTTCGATTGCGGCCCTGGCAATGCCCTCATGGACCACTGGATTCATGTGCACCAAGGCCAAGATTACGATGCCAACGGCGAATGGGCTGCGCAAGGGCAAGTCATTGATACGCTTTTGCAAAGCTTGTTGACCGAAGCGTTCCTTCATCAAACACCCCCAAAAAGCACAGGCCGCGATTTGTTCAACCCTACTTGGTTGCAACAACATTTACGCACTGACTATCAAGCCGTCGATGTGCAAGCCACACTCTGTGAATTTACGGCCATGGCCATTGCGCAAGATTTAAAACGCCATGCGCCTGAAGCAAAACAATTGTGGGTGTGTGGCGGTGGTGCACTCAACGTGCAACTCATGTCGCGCTTGCAAGCACATGCGCCGGGTGTGCAAGTGGCTTCAACAGAAGCACACGGCTTGCCACCCTTGCAAGTAGAAGCCGCAGCCTTTGCGTGGCTGGCCGCCAAAGCCATGAAGCGCGAAACGGGTAGTCTAGAAAGCGTGACGGGCGCTCGAGGCGCCCGTGTGCTGGGGGCCATCTATCCCAGATAGCCCTGCGTCAATCTGAAACGATCAGGTTGAGAAAGAAGAACCGCAACCACAAGTGCTGGTGGCGTTGGGGTTCTTGATCACAAACTGCGCACCTTGCAGGTCTTCTTTGTAATCAATTTCGGCGCCAATGAGGTACTGGTAGCTCATGGCATCGATTAACAAGGACACACCATGTTTGGTCATGGTGGTGTCGTCTTCGTTCACGATTTCGTCAAAGGTAAAACCGTACTGAAAACCGGAGCAACCACCGCCTTGCACAAACACGCGCAGTTTCAAATCTGGGTTGCCTTCTTCGGCAATCAGATCGGCCACTTTGGCGGCGGCACTGTCGGTAAAGACAATGGGTTCGGGCATTTCTGTTTGGACTGTTTCGGCTAAGGCGCTCATGATTTTCTCCGTCTACTAGGTGAGTAGTATAGTGGATCAGTCAACAATTAAGTTTGAATAACTGCCCTGATAGAAGGGGCTTCGTTGAACGAAAAAAAACCGCGCTGGCGAACCAGTGCGGTTTTCTTGAAACAGGCTGTAGGCGATTAACGCTTAGAGAACTGCTTACGGCGACGAGCAGAGTGCAAGCCGACCTTTTTACGTTCAACTTCGCGGGCGTCACGAGTGACAAAACCAGCTTGGCTGAGTACGGGCTTCAAAGAAGCATCATAGTCAATCAGGGCACGTGTAATGCCGTGACGGGCTGCACCAGCTTGACCAGACTCACCGCCACCGTGCACATTGATTTGAATGTCGAAAGTCTCGACATTGTTTGTCAAAAACAGGGGTTGCTTAGCGATCATGATCGAAGTCTCGCGGCCGAAGTAGGCTTGGATGTCCTTGCCATTGACCGTGATCTTGCCAGAGCCTTTTTTCAGAAACACGCGGGCGACGCTAGATTTGCGACGGCCGGTGCCATTGTTCCATTCACCAATCATTCTCAAGGCTCCTTAAATTTCCAGCACTTTAGGCTGTTGGGCGGTGTGGGGGTGCTCAGCGCCACCGTACACCTTGAGTTTTTTGATCATGGCGTAGCCCAGAGGACCTTTGGGCAACATGCCCTTGACGGCCTTCTCGAGCGCGCGTCCAGGGTGCTTGGACTGCATGTCGCGGAAGTTAGTGGCTGTGATGCCGCCTGGATAACCAGAATGGCGGTAGTACACCTTGTCCAAAGACTTGGTGCCAGTCACTTTGAGTTGTGCTGCGTTAACGACGACAATGAAGTCGCCAGTATCGACGTGAGGCGTGTAAATGGCCTTGTGTTTGCCGCGCAAACGGAGAGCAACTTCGCTGGCTACTCGTCCGAGGACCTTGTCGGTCGCGTCAATCACAAACCACTCGTGCACGACCTCAGCGGGTTTGGCGCTGAAAGTTGTTGTCATGAGTTTTCTCTTAAAAGAAAGGTTTGTAGGGCCCTTTTCCACGGTCTGTGTTCCTCTTTTGGGAACCTCTTAGGTGGGAGTTTGCAGCCACCTTCACGGTGGTTTGCGTCTTCGCCGCGGGGCCACTGAAGCGCTGCGAAGCCTTCTATTATACGAAAAATCAAAGACTTGCGGAGCTTTTTGGTTACCATCAGAGCATGTTCAGTTACCGACACGCTTTCCACGCGGGCAACCATGCTGATGTGCTCAAGCACATTACCTTGCTCGCCACCCTGCGCCACCTCATGCAAAAAGAGGCCGGCATCACGCTCATTGACACCCATGCGGGTGCTGGTTTGTACCGCTTGGACGGTGATTACTCCCAAAAGGGGGCTGAGGCCGAGGACGGCCTGTTCAAACTGCTGTCTGCACTTGAAAAAGTACAAGACATGCCAGAGCCCATCCAAGATTATCTGGAGCAAATTGGCAGTTTTAACCCCAATGGCCAAGCCAAGGTTTACCCAGGTTCGCCTTTTTTGATGCATAAACTGATGCGTCACGAGTCCAGAGACCGGTTACGCCTGTTCGAACTGCACCCCACGGACAGCAAGTCACTGGCCTCTAATATTGCCCAATTAGATGCAGGGCGCACCATCACAGTCAGTCGCGAAGACGGCTTTGAGGCTCTCAAAAAACTGTTACCGCCACCCGCATCCGCCACTGGATCCAAGCGCGCCATGGTTCTGATTGACCCCAGCTACGAAATCAAATCAGACTATGCCAAGGTTGCCAATGTGATCCAGGAATACCTGAAACGCTTTTCAACTGGCACTTATTTGGTTTGGTACCCGATCATTCCTCGCCCTGAAGCCCACGATTTGCCGCGCCGCCTTCGCACGCTCTCCAATCAAGCCCAAAAACCCTGGCTCAACGCCACGTTAGCCATTGGACGAGGCCCAAATGACGTTGGCGGATTGGTTGCCAGCGGCATGTTCGTGATCAACCCGCCCTTCACACTGAAGGACCAAATCCGCAAGGCATTGGATGTTGTAGGCCCCGCACTGGCCCGGGGCACGGGCAAGAGCTGGCAGGTCGAGTCGTCCTGACACTCTGCAAAACGGTTCAGGGAATGTCCTAAATCAGGTCATGCCAAATTAACCGACCGAGCGGTCGGTTAATTGATATACTGTCAACTGCGCCGCGATCATCCCATCCTGTTTGGCGCAGGAGAAGACCATGTACACCCAATCTTTCAGCGTCCCGGACGGCACCGAGCCCTCCCAGTCTGCTGGCCTGAAGGCCGTTCCCAAAGCCCTGAGCGCACAAGATGCGGCTTTGCAGGCGCAATTTGATGCCCGTATTGATGCCGACGGCCGAATTGAGCCCCGTGAGTGGATGCCC
>JAJTGB010000133.1 GCA_021298995.1 Comamonadaceae bacterium
GAAGTCACACTCAGCTTGCGCAAAGACGGCGAAGGCCCTGTTACCGCGGCCGACATCCAAACACCGCACGACGTCGAAGTGATCAACCCTGAGCACATCATTGCCAACCTGTCACAAGGTGGCAAGCTTGACATGCAAATCAAGGTTGAAAAAGGCCGTGGCTATGTGCCCGGCTCGATGCGCCGTTTTGCCGATGAGCCTACCAAGTCTGTGGGCCGCATTGTTCTCGATGCCTCTTTCTCGCCTGTGAAGCGTGTTAGCTACACCGTTGAAAGCGCACGCGTTGAGCAACGTACCGACCTCGACAAGTTGGTCATCGAAATGGAAACCAACGGCGCCATTACGGCCGAAGACGCAGTGCGCTCATCTGCCAAGATTTTGGTTGAGCAACTGGCTGTCTTTGCACAGCTCGAAGGCAGCGAATTGTCTGCATTCGACGCACCCGCACAGCGCGGTGGTGCCAGCAGTTTCGATCCTATTTTGCTGCGCCCAGTCGACGAGCTCGAACTCACCGTTCGCTCTGCCAACTGCCTCAAAGCAGAAAACATTTACTACATCGGCGACCTCATTCAGCGTACCGAAAACGAATTGCTCAAGACCCCTAACCTGGGTCGCAAGTCACTCAACGAGATCAAAGAAGTTTTGGCCTCACGTGGTTTGACATTGGGCATGAAGCTCGAGAGCTGGCCACCTGCCGGTTTGGAAAAGCGTTAATTTAAAAGTCCCACTTGCATGAAAGAAGTGGGCAGTGCACGGGCAGTACCTGATACGGCTGCTTGATTAATAAAGAAAGGACTAGCACCATGCGTCACGGACACGGATTACGTAAACTCAATCGCACAAGCTCACACCGCTTGGCAATGTTGCAAAACATGATGAACTCCATCATTGAGCACGAAGTGATTAAAACAACAGTGCCGAAGGCCAAAGAACTGCGCCGCGTGATCGAGCCCATGATCACTTTGGCCAAAGTGGACACAGTGGCCAACCGCCGCTTGGCTTTCAACCGCTTGCGCGACCGCGACAGCGTCACCAAGTTGTTCACCGACCTCGGCCCCCGCTTCAATGCACGCCCAGGTGGTTACACACGCATCTTGAAAATGGGTTACCGTGTTGGTGACAATGCGCCCATGGCTTTGGTCGAGTTGGTCGACCGCCCTGATGTGGCCGATCAAGCGCCTGCCGCTTAATCAATGGTTTGATTTCAGCTTTAATTTTTTAATCTTAAGTATTCAAGCTGATTAACAAGTTATACTCTGGTTTTTACCGCGGGGTGGAGCAGTCTGGTAGCTCGTTGGGCTCATAACCCAAAGGTCGTTGGTTCAAATCCGGCCCCCGCAACCAAATGAAGCCAAGGCAAACGCCTTGTTGCACATTGAAAAATACCCACTTCGGTGGGTATTTTTTTGGCCGCTCGACTAATCAAATTGAACTGAATTGAAGAAAGTTTAAGAAAAAAACTTTTCAGCAATCTGCGCCAACTCCGCCAATGCCAGCTCGGTGGTGGCAAAACGCACTTCAGAGCGAGTGCCTTTAAAGTGTTGCTGCAAAGTTTGGCAATGTGTGTGCTGATTGGCATCGCGCCAAGCCCAAGCCAGCCACACCGTGCCCACAGGCTTGTTTGGACTGCCGCCCGTGGGCCCAGCAACCCCGGTCACGGCCACACTGAGATGAGCATTTGAATGTGCCAAAGCACCCAAGGCCATGGCTCTGGCAACTTCCTCGCTCACCGCGCCATGCGCTTCAATGAGGGCTGCTGGCACACCCAGCATCTGGTGTTTGGCGGCGTTGGAATACGTCACAAAACCGCGGTCAAACCAAGCGCTTGAGCCCGACAATTGGGTGCAACTGGCAGAGATCAAACCACCCGTACAACTTTCTGCCGTGCACAGACTGAGCTGTCGAGCCCCTAAAACTTGGGCCAGCGAAGCACAAAGGGTTTCGATATGGGGTGTCACCATGCTCTCCAAAGTGCAAAACAAAGCAGCGTGCAAAAAGCGGCCACAAAGTCATCGAACAAAATGCCAAAGGCGCCGCGCCAACCAAACCCTTTGAACAATTGATCGGCCCAGGCTACGGGGCCAGGCTTGGCCGCATCAAAAAAACGGAACAAGGCAAAAGCCATCAATTGCGTACTGAAGCTGGCTGGTGAGAGCATGAACAGCACCAACCAAAAGGCCACCACCTCGTCCCAAACAATGGCACCAGGGTCTGAAATATCCAAATTCTCAGCGGTGACCTTGCAAGCCCAAACGCCCACCAAGCTGGCGATCACAATGATTGCAAACTGCTCTTTCTGCGTGAAAAAATCTTGCAGTGCCCACCAACTGAGCCAAGCCCACAGCGTGCCCACTGTGCCGGGGGCCTTGGGCGAAAGGCCAGAGCCAAAGCCCAGCGCCACCCAATGGGCCGGATGGCGAAACATGAAACCAGCTTCAGGTCTCATGGTGTTTTGAAATGGTCAAAGGAAGAAAAGGTGTTGGCCACCAAACGGCCCTGACTGTCTAACAAAGTCAGCTGGGGCGATGCGGTGATTTTGCCAATGCGTGTGACTTGGGTTCTGGCGGCCTCACTGGCGGCCACGATGGCGCTGCGTAAGTGTTCTGGCGCCGTGAAAACCAATTCGTAGTCATCACCACCCGACAGACAAAGGGGCAGCAAAACCTCGGCCGGTAACCCAGAGCTGTTGGCGCAAGCCATGGTGCTGAGCACTTGGGCCGTGTGAATTTCTGCACCCACCCCACTGGCCTTCAAAATATGTTGCAAATCTCCTAGCAAACCATCGCTGATGTCGGCTGCTGCGTGCGCAAGCCCTCGCAACGCCAAGCCCAGCGCCACTCGGGGGGAGGGCATTTCCATGCGCAGGCGCGCAGCGTCAAAAACCGGTTGCGGCACACTCAATTGGCCTCGAAAAACTTCCAGCGCCAAGCGCGCATCGCCCAAATGGCCACTCACGTAAATGTCGTCTCCCACTTGCGCACTTCGTCGCAGCAGTGCTTGATCTGCAGGCACTTCGCCCATGACGGTAATGCAAATGTTGAGCGGACCGCGGGTGGTGTCGCCCCCAATTAAGTCGCACTGGTAAAGATCTGCCAAGGCCCACAGGCCTTTGGAAAATTCTGCCAACCACTGCGGCTGGACTTCGGGCAAGGCCAAAGACAGTAAGAAGGCCTTGGGCTCGGCACCACAGGCAGCCAAGTCGCTTAAATTAACGGCCAAGGCCTTGTGACCCAAGTGCGCAGGGTTGACGGTCGATAAAAAGTGCCGACCCTCAACCAGCATGTCGCTGGAAATGGCCAATTGCTGCCCCGATTTGACGCCCATCAGCGCGCAGTCATCACCCACCCCCAGCGTGGCATGGCGCGGGGGGCGCTTGAAGAAGGTTTCAATCAGATCAAACTCGCCCATAAACCCAAGCATAACCTCAAGTAGCGCTTCAACAACAGGGGCGCAAAATGCGACAATCCGCTTATGACTACCTATCGCATTGCCCCTTCACTTTTGTCCGCCGATTTTGCCCGCTTGGGCGAAGAAGTGCGCAACGTCATTGCTGCCGGCGCCGACTGGATTCACTTTGACGTGATGGACAACCATTACGTGCCCAACCTCACCTTCGGCCCCATGATTTGTCAGGCACTCAAGCCCCATGCCAAAACCGCCGATGGTCAAGACGTGCCCATTGATGTGCATCTCATGGTGCAGCCAGTAGATGCCTTGGCCGCCGCTTTTGCAGACGCCGGTGCCGACCTCATCAGTTTTCACCCCGATGCCTCGGCGCATGTGCACCGAAGCGTACAGGCTATCAAATCCAAGGGCTGCAAGGCGGGCGTGGTGTTCAACCCCGCCCAGTCCCTGGACGTCTTGGAGTGGGTCATTGAGGACATCGATTTGATTTTGATCATGTCGGTCAACCCAGGCTTTGGGGGCCAAAGTTTCATTGACAGCGCATTGCGCAAAGTCGAAATGGCGCGCAAATGGATCGAGGCTTCGGGTAAAGACATTCGCCTTGAGGTGGACGGAGGCATCAAGGTCGACAACATTCGCCGAGTGGCCGATGCCGGCGCCGATACCTTTGTCGCGGGCAGTGCCATCTTTGGCAAACCTGATTACGCGGCTGTCATTCAAGCCATGCGCCAGGAGTTGAAGCCATGCGCCAGGAGTTGAAGCCCCAGAGCTTTGGTACACTGATGGCCTCATGATCTTGTTTCATTCATTCTTCGCAGTCCAGCTGCCGGCCACTTTGAGCCGGGGAGCCTGGTCTTGGCGTCAGCCAGTTTAAATTTGCCTAGAACCGGCAGCCCCTTTAAAAGCCTCACCCAACAAGGCTACAACCGCATTCCCCTCATGCTGGAGGCGTTTGCCGATTTAGAAACCCCACTCTCGCTGTATTTGAAACTGGCCCATCACAAAGATGGCGGTAAATACAGCTTTCTGTTGGAGTCGGTGGTGGGGGGCGAGCGGTTTGGCCGCTACAGCTTCATTGGTTTGCCAGCGCGCACCTTTTTGCAGGCGCGTGGCTTTGGCGACGCAGCACACACCGAAGTGGTCACCGATGGCGTGGTGATGGAAACGGTACCGGGCAACCCGCTTGACTTCATTGAGCAGTATCAAAAGCGATTCAAGGTGGCGCTCAGGCCAGGCATGCCACGCTTTTGCGGTGGCTTGGCGGGCTACTTTGGCTACGACGCTGTGCGATACATCGAGAAGAAACTCGAAAAATCTTGCCCACCCGATACCTTGGGCACGCCCGATATCTTGCTCTTGCAATGTGAAGAGTTGGCCGTGATTGACAACTTATCGGGCAAACTTTACTTGATGGTCTATGCCGACCCTGGCGTGCCAGAAGCTTATTCCAAAGCCAAAAAGCGTTTGCGTGAATTGAAAGAGCAATTGAAGTATTCGGTCAGCGCACCGGTGCTGAGCTCCACACAAACCTACCCTGCCGAACGCGATTTCAAAAAAGAAGATTATTTGAAGGCGGTGTTAGAAGCCAAGGAACTCATTGCGGCCGGTGACTTCATGCAAGTGCAGGTGGGTCAGCGCATTAAAAAGCGTTACACCGAAAGTCCTTTGTCTTTGTACCGTGCCCTCAGGTCGCTGAACCCCAGCCCCTACATGTACTTCTACAATTTTGGCGACTTCCATGTGGTGGGTGCCAGCCCCGAAATTTTGGTGCGCCAAGAACAAACCGAAGAGGGCGTGAAAGTCACCATTCGCCCACTGGCAGGCACAAGGCCGCGCGGTGCCACACCCGAAAAAGACAAAGCGGCTGAGCTCGAGTTGGTCAATGATCCCAAGGAGCGGGCCGAGCACGTGATGCTGATTGATTTGGCGCGCAATGACATTGGTCGCATTGCCAAAATAGGATCGGTGAAAGTGACCGAAGCATTTGCCATTGAGCGCTACAGCCATGTGATGCACATCGTGAGCAATGTCGAAGGCATTTTGAATGAAGGCATGACCAACATGGATGTGCTCAAGGCCACCTTTCCCGCGGGCACACTCACCGGTGCTCCCAAGGTGCATGCCATGGAACTGATCGACAAATTAGAGCCCACCAAGCGCGGTGTGTATGGCGGTGCGTGTGGTTATTTGAGCTACGCTGGCGACATGGATGTTGCCATTGCCATTCGCACGGGCATCATCAAAGATCAAGTCTTGTATGAAGGTTTGGAGTAATCACCATGACAAAAATCAAATTGTTGATGGTCGACAACTACGACTCTTTCACCTACAACATTGTTCAATATTTTGGTGAACTGGGCGCCGACATTGAAGTCTTTCGAAACGATGAAATCAGTTTGGAAGGCATTGCCGAAAGAAGACCCGATCGCTTGGTCATTTCGCCAGGACCTTGCTCACCCGCAGAAGCTGGCATTTCGGTGGCGGCCATTCAACACTTTGCAGGCAAGCTGCCCATCTTGGGTGTGTGCTTGGGTCATCAAAGCATTGGTGCTGCCTTTGGCGGCAAGATTGTGCGAGCGCAAGAATTGATGCACGGCAAAACCAGTGTCATTCACACCACGCAGCAAGGTGTGTTTAGAAACCTGCCAGAAAAATTCACCGTCAATCGCTACCACTCGCTGGCCATTGAGCGTGCCAGCTGTCCCGCAGACTTGGAAGTGACAGCTTGGACTGACGATGGTGAAATTATGGGTGTACGCCACAAAAGCTTGGCCATTGAAGGTGTTCAATTTCACCCTGAGTCCATCCTCACCGAGCATGGACATGCCATGCTGAAAAACTTCTTGGAAGCGCACTGACATGAACTCAACTGCAAGCTCACAGATGGCCAATCATTTGGCCACATCGGCACGAGTCGATCTGAGAAGCGACACCGTCACTCGCCCCACGGCTGGCATGCGAGAAGCCATGGCCAAAGCGTTGGTGGGCGATGATGTGTACAAAGACGACCCCAGCGTGAACGAGCTACAGGACAAAATTGCCAAGATGCTGGGCTTTGAGGCGGCGCTCTTTATGAGCACCGGCACGCAAAGCAATTTGTGCGGCATTTTGTCGCACTGCCAGCGCGGCGACGAATTCATCGTGGGTCAAATGGCCCACTGCTATCGCTGGGAAGGTGGCGGTGCTGCCGTGTTTGGCAGTGTGCAGCCGCAACCACTCACGCAGCAGCCCGATGGCAGCTTGTTGTTGTCAGACATCGAGTCCGCCATCAAACCCGATGATTCGCACTTTGCCATGACCAACATGGTGGCTTTGGAAAACACATGGGGTGGGCAAGTTTTGCCGCAAACTTACCTCAATGAGTTCAGTGCGTTTGCCAAACAAAAAGGTTTGGCCCGGCATTTGGATGGTGCCAGATTGTTCAATGCCGCAGTGGCACAAGCCAGCGCATTGGGCACATCGCCTTACGACGAAGTGAAAAAAATCACACAGTGTTTTGACAGTGTCTCCGTGTGCTTCAGCAAAGGCTTGGGCGCACCCATGGGCTCTGCTTTGTGCGGCACCAAAGAGTTCATTGCCAAAGCGCATCGCGTTCGCAAAATGGCAGGAGGTGGCTTGCGGCAAGCGGGCTTTATGGCTGCCGCTGCATCGTATGCGCTAGACCACCATGTACTTCGCCTTGCCGAAGATCACCAGCTCATGGCGCATTTGGCGAATGGTTTGTCCGGTATTCCTGGGCTCCAAATCGAAACACCTCAAACCAATATCTTGTTTGTCAATTTGGTAGATGGTGCCAAAGCCAAAGGCGCTGCCTTGCAAGCGCATTTGAAGCAAGAGGGCATCGACATGACGGGCTTGTACCGTCTGCGATTTGTCACGCACCTCGATGTCGACCGCGCAGGCGTAGATCGCGCCATTGGCGTTATTCGCCAATTTTTCAATGCTTGAATTTACAGTCAGAGAACCACATGCCCATCACACCTCAAGAAGCACTTCAAAGAACCATTGAGCACCGTGAAATTTTTCACGACGAAATGCTCAAGGTCATGCGCATGATCATGAATGGCGAGTTGTCGCCCGTCATGACGGCTGCGCTGATTACAGGCCTGCGAGTGAAAAAAGAAACCATTGGCGAAATTACCGCTGCAGCCCAAGTGATGCGTGAATTTTCCACCAAGGTCCATGTGCCAGACGCGCGTCATTTGGTTGACATTGTGGGTACTGGCGGCGATGGTTCGCACACCTTCAATATTTCAACTTGCGCCATGTTTGTGGCCGCAGCTGCAGGCGCCAAAACAGCCAAGCACGGTGGCCGCAGTGTGAGCAGCAAATCGGGCAGTGCCGATGTGCTGGAAAGTTTGGGAGCCAACATCAATTTGTCGCCCGACAAAATTGCACAGTGTGTGCAAGAGGTGGGTATTGGGTTTATGTTTGCGCCCAACCATCACCCGGCCATGAAGAATGTAGCGCCTGTGCGCAAAGAGCTCGGTGTCAGAACCATTTTCAATATTCTGGGACCCCTGACCAATCCTGCAGGCGCACCCAACATACTCATGGGCGTGTTTCACTCCGATTTGGTGGGCATTCAAATTCGAGCATTACAACGCTTAGGCGCAGAGCACGCGCTGGTGGTTTATGGCCGCGATGGCATGGACGAAGTCAGCTTGGGCGCGTCCACCTTGGTGGGCGAGTTGAAAGATGGTCAAATTACCGAATATGAAATTCACCCCGAAGACTTTGGCATGCCGATGGTGAGCAATCGGGCTTTGCGCGTCGAAACGCCTGAAGAGTCGCAAGCCGTCTTGCGCAGCGTATTGAACAACGAAGCTGGCGCTCCGCGCGACATCGTGATCTTGAATGCAGGCGCTGCTTTGTATGCAGCCAACGTTGCAGCCTCCATCAAAGAGGGCATTGCTTTGGCACGTGAAGCCATTGCGTCTGGTGCTGCTCAGAAAAAGATGGAACAGTTTGTGACATTCACCCAAAAATCAGGCAGCGCATCATGAGCGATATTTTGAAAAAAATTGTGGCGGTCAAGCACGAAGAAATTGCACTGGCGGCCAAAAAGAAATCTCTCGAGGTGGTTCGCGCCGATGCAGAAAGTCGCGTTTTAACGCGCGATTTTGTGGGGGCCATTCAGCAAAAAATTGCCGCACAAGAGGCGGCCGTCATTGCAGAGATTAAAAAAGCCAGCCCGTCTAAAGGCGTGTTGCGCGCAGACTTTATGCCGGCAGACATTGCGCAAAGTTATGCCGAGCATGGCGCGGCCTGCTTGTCTGTGCTCACCGATGTGCAGTTTTTTCAAGGCAGCCCCGACTATTTGAAACAAGCCAGAGCCAGTTGCGACTTGCCCGTGCTTCGGAAAGACTTCATGGTCGATCCTTATCAAATATACGAGTCGCGTGCCATGGGCGCCGATTGCATCTTGCTCATTGCCGCTTGTTTGGACGACGCCCAAATGAAAGATTTGGAAGCCATTGCGCGCAGTTTGGACATGGCGGTCTTGGTCGAAGTGCATGATGCAGAAGAATTGAGCCGTGCTTTGAAACTCAAAACCCCTCTGGTGGGCATCAACAATCGCAACCTTCGCAGCTTTGAGGTGAGCCTAGACACCACGCTCTCCATGTTGAAGGATGTGCCCGCCGATCGCATTCTGGTTACAGAAAGCGGCATTTTGTCGCCAGCCGATGTGCAAAAAATGCGGGAAGCCCATGTTCATGCCTTCTTGGTGGGTGAGGCCTTCATGCGCGCAGCCGATCCGGGACAGGCCCTGGCCGACTTGTTTCACTGAAAGCCAACAGCCAATATGCGGCTGAGCCAATCCGACTTGTTCAATGACGCCGGCGCCGATCTGAAGGTGGTTCAGCCTTCAAATCAGCTGCATGCCGCCGATTGGCCGCCAAAACTCGAAGCCCTCACGCAAGGCTGGCAAGAACTGTTGCGCCACTTTTGGCTCAGCCCCACAGGTGTGTTGCTTGACCAGAAAGTGCGTGCCGGCTTGTCCGCTGGCCAAGTTTTTTTCCCCCAAGCCGTTTACAAGGCCTTCGCCCTCACACCATTTGAAAATGTGAAGGTGGTGGTCTTGGGTCAAGACCCCTATCATGGCCCTGACCAAGCGGAAGGCTTGGCGTTTTCTGTCGGGCCGGGCCAGAAAATACCGCCTAGCTTGCGCAATATCTTCAAAGAGATTCAGCGGGACTTGGGTGTTGCAATGCCCACCGGCCCCCACGCGGGCAGCTTGGTGCGGTGGTCGGAGCAAGGCGTTTTGCTCCTCAATACGGCGCTCACGGTTGAGCAGTCATTGCCTGCCAGTCATAGTAAGTGGGGTTGGGAAGTACTTACTGACAATATTATCCAGGGCATTGCCGCCCACCCAGAACCCAAAGCATTTTTGTTGTGGGGCGCGCATGCTCAAGGCAAGGCAAGCCTCATTGACGCATTGAACAGCGACGGTCGGCATTTGGTTTTAAAGGCCAATCACCCCTCGCCTTTATCGGCTTTGCGGTCGCCATTGCCGTTCATGGGATGCGGTCATTTTGGCCAGGTGAACCACTGGCTTGAGAGGCAAAAGAAAAAACCAATCCGGTGGTAATTTCCTGTTTCGGCCTTGCGGGGGCCTTGAAAAAAGTGGCATAATCCCAGATTCGCTGAGGAGGGGTGCCCGAGTGGCTAAAGGGGGCAGACTGTAAATCTGTTGGCTTACGCCTACACTGGTTCGAATCCAGTCTCCTCCACCAGCAAAACTTAACTTGTTAAGAACAAAGAGCGTTTGGAATCAGATGAACGCATCTGGGGTTTGTCAGCCTTTGGCTTGTTCCCTAGATGATGTACCTGACTCTGCTGCAGTCAATGCGGGAGTAGTTCAATGGTAGAACCCTAGCCTTCCAAGCTAATGACGCGGGTTCGATTCCCGTCTCCCGCTCCAGTTTTTAACAAGAAGGTGCAGTTTTAGTGCGGACAAAGTGCCTTGTTGTGCTGAGTCAAGATCGCCCTTGTGGCTCAGTGGTAGAGCACCCCCTTGGTAAGGGGGAGATCGCGGGTCCGATTCCCGCCAAGGGCACCAGTTTTTTTAGTCAGAGTTTTAATGTTTTTTTCGGAGTCGAGAAATGGCAAAAGAGAAATTTGAGCGGACAAAACCGCACGTGAACGTTGGCACCATTGGTCACGTTGACCACGGCAAAACAACATTGACAGCTGCTATCACCACCGTGTTGGCA
>JAJTGB010000134.1 GCA_021298995.1 Comamonadaceae bacterium
GCTCACGTGCACTACATGATTTCCAAACCTGGCTATCAGGTCTTAATTACCCAAGTGTTTGCAGATGACGATCACCGACTGCACACCGATGTCACTTTCTCTGTGGTCGAAAGCTTGGTGGGCAAATTCAAAAAACGCACGGGCCCAGGCGAAGTAGGTTACTCGCTTGAATACGACTTTGTTTTACAAGCTGGTGAAATGCATTTCCCCATGCCCCCTATTCCTTAAACCAGAACCTTCAACCTTCATGAGTTCTCAATCACCATCATGGGCCTTGCACGTTGCAGATAAAGGCAGCAGCATCGACACACTCCAGCTCAATTGCCAATCTCAAAGCAAGCCCACCCTTGCCCAAGGCGAGGTCCTTGTGCAAGTGATGGCTGCCGCGGTCAACCCCAGCGACGTCAAAGCCACCTTGGGCATCATGCCGCACGCCGTTTTTCCAAGAACCCCCGGACGCGACTTTGCAGGCGTAGTAGTAGATGGCCCCGAAGCCCTGAAGGGTTTGCAAGTTTGGGGCTCGGGTGGCGACATCGGCATCACGCGCAATGGCAGTCATGCTCGTTATTTGGTTTTGCCTACCGCTGCCGTGAAAGAAATTCCCAAGGGCATCAGTATGGAAGAAGCGGGTGCTGTGGGCGTACCCTTTGTCACGGCCTGCGAGGGCTTTAGCCGAGCAGGCGGCGTGAAAGCAGGTCAAACTGTGGTGGTGCTAGGCGCCAATGGCAAGGTTGGCCAGGCCGCCGTGCAAATTGCAGCGCGGGCTGGCGCCAAAGTCATTGCTGTGCAGCGTCAAGATCAATTAGAAGGTTTTGCATGTGAGCCTGTGGAAGTGATTAACAGCAAGCACACAGAACCGGCTGCTCGCATCATGGAATTGACACAAGGCAAAGGCGCCAACCTGGTGTTCAACACGGTTGACAAAGTCTATTGGGAAGTAGGCCACGACATCATGGCCAAAGGTGCCACGCAAATTTTCATCATTGCCACCAAAGGACAAACAGTGCCCTTTGATTTGTTCAAGTTTTACCGCGGTATGCACAACTTTGTGGGCATTGACACCCTGGCCCTCGACTGCGTGCGTTCTTGCGAATTGTTGGACGAACTTCGCACAGGCTTTGAAGATGGCACTTTAAAGCCCTTTCCAGTGGCAGCTGCCGACATGATTGATTTGCCTCATGCCATGGAAGCCTACCAAGCAGTGTTGGCCGGCGCCAAAAATAGAATGGTTCTGAAGCCTTGAGCATCACCCCACCCGATAGAAAAAAACTTTTTCACGGCGGCAACGCACATTGAACGGGCTGTGCACCCAGCTCAGCCGTCAAAACCTTGGGGTCGATGCCGACTAAGAAACCACGTTTGCCACCATTGATCCATATTTTGGGTAATTCCAAAATACTGGACTCCACATAAACAGGCAGGGTCTTGCGCAATCCAAAAGGTGACGTGCCGCCCAACAAGTAGCCAGAATTCTTTTGTGCTGCATCTGGCGTGCAAGGCTCTACCGATTTACGGCCAATTTGGCGAGCCAAGTTTTTGGTGGAGGCTTTGCAATCGCCGTGCATTAACACGACCAAACCCTTGCCATTCTCGTCTTGCATCACCAGTGTTTTGACCACTTCGTGCTCGGGTATACCCAGCTGTTTAGACGACTCTGCCGTGCCGCCATGCTCCACATAGTCGTAGGGGTGCTCTGAGTAAGCTACTTTTTTTTGCTTCAGCCACTGTGTGGCCGGGGTCTCGGAGATGTGTTTTGCCATGGGTCAATGCAACTTTTTGGTGTGATAATCCTGTCAGCCGTCATGCATTCATTGAATCAGTTTAAGGGTACACCCTGATCCAAGCTTGGTCACAAATTGAATATATTTGATTGGTGAGTTTGAGTTGGCATATATTGTGCAAACTGTAAAACTCATCTTGTCGGTCTGCACTTGTCTGGTGCGTCGTCAGGATAAATCCCTTGTATTGCAAAAGCTTAAAAATGCTTCCTTTAAGGGGGGTTTTGATGTTTTGGCATGTAATCATTCGTGTAGCGATTGGCTACTCATCAATTTAGAAAGATTCTATTCATGAAGAAATACACACGCACTTTGATCGGATCTGTGCTGGCTGCTGCTGGCTTGATGGCTGCAACTTCTGCCATGGCCGGCAAAACGCTTGATCAAATCAAGCAACGGGGCCAGGTCGTCTGCGGTGTTAACACAGGTTTGGCAGGTTTTTCTGCAGCTGATTCCAGTGGCAACTGGTCTGGTTTAGACGTGGACCACTGCCGTGCCGTGGCTGCCGCTGTCTTGAGCGACGCCACCAAGGTCAAATACGTGCCTCTGACAGCCCAGCAGCGCTTCACAGCCCTGCAGTCTGGCGAGATCGATGTGTTGGCTCGCAACACCACCAGCACCATGAGCCGCGACGCCTCTTTGGGTCTGCATTTTGTGGGTGCCAACTACTACGACGGCCAAGGCTTCATGGTCCCCAAGGGCAAAATCACCAGCGCCAAGCAACTCAAGGGCGCCACAGTCTGCGTGCAATCAGGCACCACCACTGAGAAAAATTTGACCGATTACTCACGCGCCAACAAGCTCAACCTCAAGCCTGTGGTGTTTGAAAAAGTTGAAGCGGCTACTGGCGCTTACTTTGCTGGCCGTTGCCAGGCTTACACCACCGACGCATCGGGCTTGGCCTCTGTGCGCGCCAAGGAAGCCAAAGACCCAGCAGCCCACGTGATTTTGCCCGACCTCATTTCCAAAGAGCCCCTGGGCCCCATGGTGCGCCGTGGCGATGACGAGTGGTTGGCCATCAACAAGTGGGTGTTGGCTGGTTTGATTGAAGCCGAAGAGTACGGTATCACCCAAGCCAACGCAGACCAGATGAAGGCCAGCGACAACCCACAAGTCGGTCGTTTGCTTGGCGCCACGGAAGATTTGGGCAAGCACTTGGGCTTGGACAAAGAGTGGCTGTTGCGCGCTATCAAGGTCACCGGCAACTACGGCGAAATGTTTGAGCGCAATGTGGGTCCCAAGACCTCCATCAACCTGCCACGCGGCATGAACCGTCAATGGAGTCAGGGCGGCTTGCAGTACGCTGCACCGCTGCGTTGATTTTTTTGCCTCTTTGAAAGCATTGAATACGCCCCTTTGTGGGGCGTATTTTTTGTCAGTCCGATTTAGTTTAGGCAACAAGCATGTCCCACTTTTCAATGACCGAGGCCCGGCCCTCACCTGACAAGAAAAACCGGACCATTTCGTGGCGTAGCCGTGAAGGGCGTTCGGTCATCTACCAAATTGTCGCCATTTTGTCGGCTTTTGCGCTGGTTGCCTTACTAGTGCGCAACACTCTGGCCAACATGCGTTTGCGTGGCATCCAGAGCGGATACGACTTTTTGTTTCAACCGTTTGGCTTTGACATCAGCGAAACAGTCATCGAATACGCGCACAACAGTTCCTACTTTGTGGCTTTTGCAATCGGCATGCTCAACACCATCAAGGTGGCCGTCATTGGCATTGCCTTGGCCACTATGGTGGGCGTGCTCATCGGCATTGGCCGATTTTCAGCCAATTTTTTGGTACAGAAAATCTGTTATGCCTATGTCGAGTTTTTCCGTAACGTACCGGTTTATTTGCAATTGCTCATTTGGTATTTGGTGTTTGCAGAAGCTTTGCCCGATTTGGACGGCGCTTGGAATGCAGGTCATTTTTACCTGAGCAAAAACGGTATTTCTTTCCCTTGGCCCGTTTGGCAGTTGGGGCAAACACTGGCCTTGGTGGGTGCAGGTTTGGGCCTGGTTTTCGGTTTGTATTACCGGCGCTTGGCGCGTGCGCACTTTGATCTAACAGGGCAGCCGCGCCCCGCTTTGTGGGTGGCATTGGCTGCTACCCTGGGTTTGTCAGTGCTGGGCTGGCTGGCTGGGGGCGCTCCGATGGAGTGGGATTTGCCCAAGATGGGTGATTTCCAGATCGAAGATGGCGGTGCTTTTAGCCCTGAATTCATGGCCTTGTTGTTTGGCTTGGTGTTTTACACGGCCGCCTTCATTGCCGAAGTGGTGCGCTCGGGCATCGCTTCGGTGTCGTTGGGGCAGCACGAGGCTTCGGCTTCTTTGGGCCTGAGCAAAAGGCAGACCATGCGCTTGGTGGTGCTGCCACAAGCTTTGCGCGTGATCATCCCGCCATTGACCAGCCAGTACCTGAACCTCACCAAAAACTCTTCGCTCGCGGTGGCCATTGGCTACCCCGAATTGGTCTCGATCGCCAATACCACGCTCAACCAGACTGGCCGCGCCATCGAAGCGCTGTCTATTGTCATGCTGGTGTACCTCACCTTGTCTCTCATCACTTCGGCCCTCATGAACTGGTTCAACGCCAGTGCCGCTATCCAGGAGCGCTGACATGCATGTTTTCAAATCCATCGAAGCTCGGCCCATGCCGGGTAGCAGTGCCGGCCCCCTGGCTTGGCTGCGCATCAACTTGTTTTCCAGCGCCAGCAACAGTGTGATGACCTTGTTGCTCTTGGCATTGGGGGTCTGGACGCTGATGTCGTCCATGGACTGGGCTCTTGTGCATGCCGTGTTTGGCGCCAACTTGCAGGCTTGCAACGATGTGCGCGGCGTAGGGGCTTGCTGGGGTGTGATCACCGAAAAAGGCCGTCTGATTGTGATGGGTCGGTACCCAGAGGCCGAGCATTGGCGTCCGGTAATTGCCACCGCCCTCATGCTTGGCGTGGTGGTCATCAGTTGCATGCCGCGTTTTTGGAACAAGGCTTTGCCCCTCATTTGGGCCCTCATGCTGGTGGTTTATTTCATGCTCATGAAGGGCGGCTTGATGGGCCTCACCGAGGTGGACACCGACCAGTGGGGCGGCTTTCCGCTCACGGTCATGCTCACCGTCATCTCCATGACGCTGGCATTTCCGCTGGCCATCTTTGTGGCGCTGGGCCGGCGCTCCAACATGCCCGCCATCAAGACTTTGTGCACCCTGTATGTGGAGCTAATTCGGGGCGTGCCACTCATTACGGTGTTGTTCATGGCCTCGTTCATGTTGCCCTTGTTCATGCCCGAGGGCGTGAAGATCGACGTGCTGGTGCGTGTGGTGGTCGGCATCACGCTGTTTTCGGCGGCTTACATGGCCGAAGTCATTCGCGGCGGCTTGCAGGCTTTGCC
>JAJTGB010000016.1 GCA_021298995.1 Comamonadaceae bacterium
AAAACGGCCTGTCGGCGGCCAGCGCCATTTAAAACTCTGTTGAATCAGCCTACTTAAGCTGGCACTTCTGCGCCCCGAGCAAGGGCCTCCCTTGCCAACTGCATCACCTCGCGGGGTGGCAAAGGCTTGAGTTTGTGGTTGCTCCAAACTTGGCGCCACAAGCGCCCTCCTCGCTCTCCGTGATAGAGCCCCAGCATGTGCCGCGCGATGGCATACCAAGGACATGCGTCTTCCTTGAAGGCCCGCTCCATGTATGTGACCATGGCTTCTTCCACCCATTCACGGGTGATGGCTGAAGCAGCCCCCTCGAAAAACTGCGCGTCCCAAGTGGTCAGCAGCCAAGGGTTGTAATAGGCCTCTCGGCCAATCATGACGCCGTCTACCTCTTTCAGATGTTCGGCAATCTGTTGGTTGGTCGTGATGCCGCCATTGATGCCAATGGTGAGCTCAGGAAAATCTTTTTTCAGCTGATAAGCCAACTCATAGCGAAGGGGTGGAATTTCGCGATTTTGTTTTGGCGACAAGCCTTGCAACCAGGCGTTGCGGGCATGCACGATGAACACATTGCAGCCGGCTTCTTTCACGGCACCCACAAAGTCACGAACAAAGTCGTAGCTTTCAATTTGGTCAATGCCAATGCGGTGCTTAACTGTCACGGGCAAAGACACCACATCCACCATGGCCTTCACACCATCGGCCACCAGCTGGGGCTCATTCATGAGGCATGCGCCAAAGGCACCCCGCTGCACGCGGTCGCTGGGGCAACCGCAGTTCAAATTGATTTCGTTGTAGCCCCATTGCTCGCCTAGCTTGGCGGCAAAGGCCAAGTCGGTTGTGTCGCTGCCGCCAAGTTGCAAGGCCACTGGGTGCTCTTCTGCATTGAAACGCAAGTGGCGCTCTACGCTACCGTGGCGGATGGCTCCGGTAGTCACCATTTCAGTGTAGAGCAAGGTGTGTTGCGACAGCAAGCGATGGAAGAATCGACAATGGCGGTCGGTCCAGTCCATCATGGGGGCAACAGCCAGGCGCCAGGGACTCAGTTGATTTAGGGGTGCGTTTTTCACACGCCAATCATAATTAATAAACAAGAGCTTGAAACAAAAGTCCCATCGACAAAAATTGAGCCCAGCAAGCATGCAATCCCTTTCAAACGACTGGATTCTTTGAACTCAGTGTCAATTCGTGGCACTATCCGTGCTTATCGAAACGATATTCAAAGGAAAATTTCATTCATGAACGAATCAACCATCTGGTGGCTCATTGCGGGTTCACTTGTCGGCATAGAACTCATGACGGGCACTTTTTACTTGCTCATGCTGGCCATCGGCGCAGCAGCGGGGGCCATCGCTGCCCACGCGCAGCTCAGTTTTACAACTCAACTCATCACAGGATCGGTGGTTGGCGGACTGGCTGTTATTCTTTGGCGCATCTATTCGCTGCAAAAATTGAAATCGCATCCAGAACAAGTTTCAGCCCAACACTTGGATGTGGGTGAAACCGTCGAAGTGCATGAGTGGCTGAGCAACGGTACGGCGCAGGTGAAACACAGAGGTGCCAATTGGACAGCCGTTTGCGCAAGTGGCGTTCCGCAAGTTCAGGGCGTATACCAAATCCAAGATATTCAAGGCAACACTTTGGTGCTGCATCAAGTTTAAGTCAACCTCCGCTTCTTAGAAAGATACATCATGGAAATTGCAATCGTCCTCTTGGCCATTGCGGTCTTGTTCATCATCAAAACCGTCAAGGTCGTGCCGCAACAAAACGCATGGGTGGTTGAGCGATTGGGCAAGTACCACGCAAGCCTCACACCGGGTCTTAACTTTGTGGTGCCCTTCATTGACAAAGTCATCCAAAAGCACAGCCTCAAAGAAATTCCACTCGATGTGCCTAGTCAGGTTTGCATCACGCGCGACAACACGCAGTTGCAAGTCGATGGCATTTTGTATTTCCAAGTCACCGATCCCAAGCTTGCCAGCTATGGCTCTTCCAATTACATCATTGCCGTCACGCAGCTGGCCCAAACCAGTTTGCGCAGCGTTATTGGCAAACTTGAGCTCGACAAAACCTTTGAAGAGCGCGACATAATCAACGCCCAAGTGGTTGCCGCCATTGACGAAGCAGCCCTGAACTGGGGCGTCAAAGTATTGCGCTACGAAATCAAAGACCTCACACCGCCTGCCGAAATTTTGCATGCCATGCAATCGCAAATTACCGCAGAGCGTGAAAAACGAGCCCTCATTGCCGCCTCTGAAGGTCGTCGACAAGAACAAATCAACATTGCCACCGGTGAGCGCGAAGCCTTCATTGCTCGCTCAGAGGGCGAAAAGCAGGCGGTTATTAACAAGGCCGAAGGCGATGCCGCGTCTATCATGGCAGTTGCAGAAGCCACCGCCCAAGCCATCGAGCGCATTGCGGCAGCCATTCAAAAACCTGGCGGCGAACAAGCTGTTCAGCTCAAAGTGGCAGAGCAAGCTGTTCTGGCCTATGGCAAAGTGGCGCAAGATGCCAAAACCACCCTCATCGTACCCAGCAACATGACGGAAGTGTCTGGACTTATCGCTTCGGCCATGCAAATGGTCAGCACCGGTAAAAACGCCTAACCTGGCATTCAAAGCGTTGTTCAATTCAAGCGAAGCCGTTGTGTTAATTTATGGGGTCTGTCTGGTAAGTTAGCTCAAATGTCTATGTCTTTCCCCCTTATACGCCGTGCTTTGCTGATAAGCGTCATTGGCATGCTTGCCAGCTGGTCAGCCCATTCCACAGGACTCGTGCGTGTGGGGTCTAAGATTGATACCGAAGGCAAGTTACTGGGCAATATCATCGTTCTTGCGCTTGAGGCCAATGGCATCAAAACTGAAAACAAGTTATCGCTTGGCAATACCAAGATTGTTCGCACAGCCCTTCTTTCGGGTGAGATTGATCTCTACCCTGAATACACAGGCAACGGCGCTTTCATGCTGGGTGCTGAAAAAAATCAAGCTTGGAAGGACTTTCGGGCAGGTTACGAATTGGCCAAAAAAATTGATTTTGAAAAAAACAAAATCATTTGGCTAGAACCTGCCAATGCCAACAACACTTGGGCCATCGCCGTGCGAAAAGACCTGGCCACAGCCAACCAACTTCGCACCATGGAAGACTTAGGACGCTACATCGCCAAGGGCGGTGCATTTAAACTGGCCGCATCGGCTGAGTTCATGGAACGTACGGACGCCATGCCTTCATTTCAAACTGCTTACGGATTTAAGCTGCGTGCTGACCAAGCGCTTGTTTTGGCCGGTGGCGACACAGCCACCACGATCAAAGCTGCCGCAGAAAAAACATCAGGGGTGAACGCCGCCATGGCTTACGGTACCGACGGATCATTGGCTGCTTTAAGTCTTATCGTCATGGAAGACCCAAAAGGTGTGCAGCCAGTGTATGCCCCGGCACCGTTGGTGCGTGAAGAAGTTCTCAAGCGTTATCCCGCTATTGCCACCATTTTGGCTCCTATCTTCAAATCCCTCGACAGAACAACCCTGCAAATGCTGAATGCGCGCATTCAATTGGAAGGCCAAGACCCCCGCAAAGTGGCAACCGGCTACCTCCAAAGCAAGGGATTTCTGAAGTAAGCAACGCAATGCGGCTCTCGCTTGTCCATCGCTGCAATCTGGTGCTAGCGCTATTTCTGGCGCTAGCACTTGGCGCTGCGTGCGGCCTGCCATTTGTGCGAGTTTCACCCAATCGACTGCTGTCTGGCGAGCCGGTTTTTTTAGCGGATGTCTTGCTGCCTCTCAATAGCCCGCTGGTCGTTTCGCTCATGCTCGCCCTATTCACTCTGCTGTGCGTGGCTGCTTGGCACCCAAAAAGGCGTATCACTCAAGTCTTGGTTTTTTTGGCAATGGCCGCTGGCCTTGCCATCTTGTGGTTGTTAGCAGGCCACTTCGCCAACCATGCCATTCAAACCCAAAATCCATTCGCCAGAACAACATTGGGCGCTGGGTTCTGGGCGCTGAGTGCAATAACCTGGATGATAGGCTTAGACGCCATTGCTCGCCTTCAATTGGCAAACCTTCCTCGCGTCTTTGTACAAAGTGCGCTATTGCTGCCGCTGTTGCTTTCCTTAAATCAGGGTTTGCAATTGTCCATCGCGCAAGAATATGCCAATCACAGCAATGTTTTCTGGCCCGCCATTTTGCGTCATCTTCAAATTGTCATTCTGGCCGTCGCACCTGCCTTGTTCATTGGCTTGCTGCTGGCTTGGCGCATGTCTAGAAATCGAGGGTTGCGTGAATCATTGTTTCCTATTCTCAATCTGATTCAAACCATTCCATCCATTGCCCTCTTCGGACTGCTCATGGCACCATTGGCTTGGATTGCTTTTCAATGGCCCGCCCTAAGCCGCGCTGGCATTGGCGGTGTCGGCATAGCGCCCGCAGTGCTCGCCTTGCTGATGTATGCGTTGCTGCCCATTACTCGCTCGGCGCTGGCTGGTTTAGAGCAAGTGCCTGCTGAAGCAGTCAATGCGGCCCGTGCTATGGGCATGACTTCACGCCAGATATTGTGCGAAGTTGAGTTGCCACTGGCACTGCCAGTCCTGTTCATCGGATTGCGTACTGCAGTGGTACAAACCACAGGCCTTGCAGCTGTCAGCGCACTCGTGGGTGCTGGTGGCTTAGGTCAAATGATGTTTGATGGGCTCTTTAGCGCTGCCAACGAACTGGTCATACTGGGCGTGATCCCCATCGTGATGCTGGCCATGTTGGCAGACACTGCATTTAAGTTGCTGGGTTCCTTATTCTGGACAAGCCCATGATCATCAAGTTTAAAAATACTTGTAAATCCTATGGAGCAGAAGCAGCCATTGCCGATTTCAATTTAGACATCCAAAAGGGTGAACTGCTGGTGCTGCTGGGGCCCTCGGGTTCTGGCAAATCGACTGTTCTGAAAATGGTCAACCGCATGGTCAGTCATGATGCAGGCCAAATTTATTTCCATGACCAAGAAATCAACAGTTTTAACGTCCAGGACTTGCGTCGCCGCATGGGATACGCCATTCAGTCAGTGGGTTTATTCCCTCATAGAACCGTCGCTCAAAACATCGCCACAGTACCCAAGCTGCTGGGATGGGATACCCAACGTGTGCAAGCACGTGTCAACGAGTTGCTCACATTGCTTGCCATGGATCCCAAGCAATACGCCGCTCGCTATCCGCACCAACTCTCTGGCGGACAGCAGCAACGGGTTGGCGTAGCACGTGCTCTGGCCGCCAATCCAGATGTGCTTCTTATGGACGAGCCCTTTGGCGCCCTCGACCCAATATCCCGCGCTGCCTTGCAAGCGGCGCTGAAACAGATTCAGCAAACAACCGGCAAAACCATTCTGTTTGTCACCCACGACATCGATGAGGCTTTGTTGCTGGCAACACGCATCGTGCTGCTAAATCAAGGGCGCATTGTGCAGGTGGGAACCCCCCTTGAATTGCTGCAGCAACCGGCCAACGACTTTGTCGTCAATTTCTTGGGGCGCGCAGATTTGGGGCTTCAACAGCTTTCAATGCGATCCATTGCGCCCTATGTCAAAGCGATTGAAGGGGCGCCACCCACTCACGTGATTGCCCATTCAGTTTCACTCAGAGAAGCTATTTCGCGCATGGCAACACTGCATGTGTCCGCACTGTGCGTCGTGAAAGAAGATGGCACACTGCTGGGTCAGGTGCAGGCCGCTGATTTGCTTGAGAACAAGCATGTCTGAGTTGCGCGCTTATTCATCTCATACCCCTCACCACGGGTCTACTCGGCTGGGCTGGAGCGTGGGGGCTTTGTTGCTGCTGGCTTATGGCTTGCCTTATTCCCAACCGCTGTTCGCTGCTTTATTTCCCGACCTCGCGCGGCCGGTTTATGTGCAAGAGCCGATGGCGGCGTTAATGTGGCAACACATCGGGTTGGTATTGTTGTCGAGTTCTATCGCTGTGATCATTGCAACATTGGCAGGAATGGCCACCACTTTCAAAACGGGCCAAGCCTTCAAACCAATGATGGAAATGCTGGCTGGCATGGGTCAAACTTTTCCACCCGTCGCAGTATTAGCTGTGGCGGTTCCAGCGGTTGGTTTTGGAGAACTGCCCGCTCTCATTGCGTTGTCAATTTTTGGTGTGTTGCCTGTGCTTCAGGCTACGTTGGCCGGACTGGCTTCAGTGCCACCTTCCGTTCTTGATTCAGCGCGGGCGATGGGCATGACGCCTCGCCAAATATTGACGGAAGTTCAGATGCCATTGGCCCTTCCACTGTGGTTGGCTGGCGTGCGAACTTCCGTTGTTGTGAACATAGGCACTGCCGCCATTGCATCCACTGTGGGTGCCAAAACACTCGGATTGCCCATCATCATTGGGCTTTCTGGCTTTAACACAGCCTATGTCTTACAAGGTGCCATGATGGTTGGGCTGCTGGCCATTGCAGCCGATTTGGCGTTTGATGCACTAGCCCTCAAGCTGCATGGCTCTGCAACTTCAGGCGTTGACAATCAAGCGTGATTTTTGCGCTTCACCTATGTGCCCCACGATAGCGGCATCGTGGAAGCCATGACGTCTGAAAATGGCCAGCACCTCAGGAACAGTTTCTGGAGAACAAGTGACCAACAAGCCACCGCTTGTTTGAGGGTCAGATAAAAGGGCTTGGCATTCAGCTGGTACGCCACTGTCGAGGCTAATTTCCTTGCCATAGCCATCCCAGTTTCGGCCTGACGCACCTGTCACATTGCCACTTTTTAACAAAGCAGGCACATTGGGCAACAATGGCACATCAGACCATTTGATGTAAGCCGTGAGCTTGGCACCTCGCGCAATTTCCAGGGCATGGCCTGCCAAACCAAACCCTGTTACGTCTGTCAAAGCATGCACACCGTTGAGCTCAGCCAACTCAGGGCCCGGCGTATTGAGCTTGGTGGTGTTTGAAATCATAGATTCGTAGCCGGTGGCATCGAGAACTTCTTTTTTGAGCGCCGCAGACAAAACACCCACACCAATCGGCTTGCCTAGTACCATGACGTCGCCAACGCGCGCACCATCATTCCGTTTGACGCGATCTGGATGAACCAAGCCCAGCACAACCAAACCATAAATGGGCTCAACTGAATCAATGGTGTGTCCGCCCGCAATGGGAATACCGGCTGTGTTGCAGACAGAGGCACCACCTGCCAGAATTTTTCCAATGGTGTCTGTTGACAACACATTGATTGGCATGCCGACCAAAGCCAAAGCCAAAATGGGTTTACCTCCCATGGCATAGACATCGCTAATGGCATTGGTAGCTGCAATACGCCCAAAGTCATAAGGATCATCCACGATGGGCATGAAGAAGTCAGTGGTTGCAATTAGGGCTTGATGGTCGTTGAGCTTGTAAACAGCCGCGTCATCTGCAGTGGCAATGCCGACCATCAATTCTTGAGGAATCGGCATTTGGAGTGTGCCTTTGAGGATTTCGGACAAAACCGCAGGAGCAATTTTGCAACCACAGCCACCGCCATGTGAGAGTGAGGTCAACCGGGGTTCAGTGTGATTCATGGAATTTCCTTGATGCAAAAAATAGGGGGCACTTGAAGCGCCAAAGACTTAAGACAAATGACGCGCCGCAATGGCGCTTTCCACAATTGTAAGCAAGGCTTTGTGTTCGTGCTCGGCTGAAAATAAAGGTGCGCGCTGAGCGCATTGGGTTTTTAGCAATTGTGCAAACTCGGCGTCTTGGCGAAAACGAACAAGCATGTTGGCAAGGGCCTTGGCGTCCCCCACTGGAAACAGCCCCGCATAGTCTTCGCCCAGCATACCCATGTTGCCAGCAATGCGCGATGCAATGACAGGAACGCCACTGCAAACAGCCTCCATGATGACGTGGGCACCCCCTTCCATCACGCTGGTATGAACAAGCACGTGGGCACGCTGAATTTGATGGCGAGTTTGGGGGTAGCTTAAGGCACCTGTGTACTGATATTGGGGGTAAAGCGCCGCTGTTTGATTCGCTATAGATGCAAGCGTTTGATCATGCGGCGCACCAATATGCTGAATTTGAATATCGCGATGCTGCGCTAAAAGAGCAACAGCTTCAAACAAAGTGCGCGGAGATTTCTCCTCACGCAGATGGCCTACCATCACAACTCGTGTACAACGCGTTGTTTTAGGCAAGGTCACTCGGGAGGTGGTTGACTGGAGGACCACCGATGTTTTGGCTTGGAGTGACTCAGGCAATTCATGCAACCCCATGGACTGCAACACAACCAGGCGAGAGGCAAGCTGAAGGGATTTTTGCGCATGTGCGTCGCTCTTGATATCGCGGTACAAATCAGTGCCTGTGAGAACCACCACCAAACCATTGTCGCCATGCACTGCGTGCCAAGCCGCAATCGACGAAAAGCTGCGACGCGCATGCAAAGCAATTAAAACAGCGTCTGATTTTGAGCCGTCCCACTCGCCAAGCAACCTAACACGAAAATTCGACTTGAGCAGTTGACGATATCGTTTGGCTGTTTGCCAATTACCATTGTTGGCACTGGCAAGGGCAGGACTTACAATGACAACCGTTTGTTTGGCAGATTGGGTACGCGTAACTTCTGATTTAAGTAACTTTTTTGGAAGTAACTTCGGATGAGGAGCTTGTTTCATATTCAGTGATCAAGCATATCGAAAAGGACAAAAGCAATCAATGCGTCATGTAAATATCCTGACACTGTCAAAGGCTCTTCAACACCTTCGTGATCAGACATTGAGCTCATTTGATGGCTATTTAAGTAGCAACAATCTCACCGTCCCCTGCAAATCGGGTTTAAATCCGCCAGTTTGGGAACTAGGCCATGTGGCATGGTTTCAGGAATATTGGATTGGCCGCAATTTGCAACGCTCTCAGGGCCTAGCTTGCGATATTGCACATGCACGCAACGCATCGATTCTCCACGAAGCCGATGTGTGGTTCGACAGTGCCAAGGTTGCTCACTCAACGCGCTGGGAATTAAAGCTTTTAACGCCCCAACAATGCATCGCATACGCCAATGAAACTTTGGCTCAAACTCTTGCTCTGCTAGAAAAAGAAACTGACAACAGCCCCGCGCTTTATTTCTATTGGCTGGTGCTGCAGCATGAGGCTATGCATTTAGAGGCCAGCGCCTACATGGCGCAATCACTGGGTGTGCCCTTCACAGCATTTTGGCAGCAAGGGGCTGAACATTCTCACAAGCTTCAAACAACACAAACCAGCCCACGACAGAGCCGTGTGAATGAAAAAACAGCACACGTGCCATCACAAATTTGGAAGCTAGGCTCTCAGGTTTCAAATTTTGATGTGAATCACCCCGAAAGGGATTTTTCTGCCAACTCAAGCATGAAAGAAAATACTTTCTGCTTTGACAACGAATTGACTGAAAAGATTTGCACCATTCAAGCCTTTGAAATTGCATTGCAACCTGTCAATTGGTTGCAATATTTAGAATTTATCAATGCCACAGGCTATCAGCTTCCAAAATATATTCGAAACACAAGCACTGATTTTGAAGTAGAAATTTTTGGTCGTTGGCTGCCTTTGAACAAGCAGGCACCCGCAGTGCACCTGTCGTGGTGCGATGCCCAAGCCTACTGTGCTTGGGCCCAGTGCCGTTTACCGACTGAAGCAGAGTGGGATTGCGCGGCTAAAACAATCAAAGACTTTCAGTGGGGTGATGTTTGGGAATGGACTCAAGACACATTTGCCCCTTATGAAGGCTTTGTGGCACACCCCTACACCGAGTATTCAGAGCCATGGTTTGGCACGCACAAAGTGTTAAGGGGCGCCTCTCATGCCACTCACCCCTTCTTGCGACATGTCAATTATCGAAATTTCTTCACGCCAGAACGCGACGATATTTATTCAGGATTTAGAATCTGCACACTTTGATCGATATTGATCAACTCGCTTCAAATTAACTGGCCCAAAATAAAGCGTAGTGCGACTTTGGATCGGTCCAATGCTGAACGCTTTTAAAGCCCGACTTGCGCAACTGAGCCGTGAAATTTTCAATCGACCATTTGTAAGAATTTTCAGTGTGGATGGTTTCGCCTTGTTTAAATGGGCGCTGCTGCCCATGCCACTGAACGGTTAGATTTCGCTTGGCTTGCAAGTGCATTTCAATGCGCGACTCTTGCACATTAAAACGTGCAATGTGCTGCCAATCGCGCACATCAAAATCTGAGCCTAGCAATTGATTGGCACGCCTTAGCACGTTCAAATTGAAGGCGGCAGTGACGCCTAAGTCATCTGCATAGGCTCGCTCAAGCGTGTTTGTGTCTTTGACCAAGTCGATGCCAATGATGAGTCCGGAACCAGGCTTGCCCTTTTTGCAAAGGACGGCAACTCTTTCCAAAAAATACAAGGCTTCAGTAGGATTGAAATTTCCCAAACTGGAGCCAAGGTACAAGGCAAGCAGCGGTTTTTGCGTAAGTTGTTGCTGAAGTTTTTCTGGAAACTGAAGTGAATTTGAAAAATCCATGCCCACACCAACCACATCGACTTCAGAGTATTTGGCCTGTAAATCTTTTAAGTGGTTGGAGAGATAGTCAACTGAAATATCAACCGCAACATAGGTTGCTGGCATGGATCGAGAAAACAAATTGACTGCTTTCTCGCAATTGCCAGAACCAAGGTCAATCCATGTGGCATGTTTGGGAAATTGAGCATGAATGTCGTGAGCTTGTTGCGTGAAAATTTCCAACTCGGTTCGGGTTGGGTAGTATTCAGGCAACAAGGTAATTGCATCAAACAAGACCGAGCCCATCTCATCGTAAAAGTACTTTGGTGACAAGGTGGCCTGAGGACACAGCAAGCCTTGGCTTAGCTCTTGAACATTGGCATCTTTGTTTTCTTTGTGAATGTCAAAAAACAGGGGCTCTTTGAATTGCATCAGAATCTCTTTGAATAAATTGCTTTAGCGGTTTAGCGGTTTAGCGGTTTAACCATCGTCTCAGACTAAAGCTCAGCGCATCGACACACGCCACCATCAGCAGCATTGCGCCCAAAATCGTCGCGGTCTTGTTCATGAGAAACAGGCCCATGTTGAATGACAACATCTGTCCCAGGCCGCCAGCACCCACAACCCCCAATACAGCAGCGGCTCGAATGTTGTTTTCCCAGCGGTACAAGGTATAACTCATTAACTGCGGCAAGACCTGCGGCAAGGTGGCGTAGGCAAAGACGCGCAGCGGCCCCACCCCTTGCGTGCGCAAAGCATCACCAGGGCCCGTGGGTATGTTTTCCATGGCCTCTGCAAACAGCCGACCCAAAACGCCACTGGTGTGAAGTGCCAGAGCCAAGGTGCCTGCCATGGGTCCTAGGCCCGCAGAAATTAACAAGAGCGCAGCCCAAACCAGCTCAGGAATGGCTCGCAAAGCGTTGAGCAGCCAGCGAGTGGGGCTGCGCAGCCAAGCAGCATCTTGTTGTGACATGCGGCTAGCGGGCACAGCCAAGGCCAAGCCCAAGGCTGCAGCCATGATGGTACCGAGCGCTGACATGGCCAATGTTTCCCAAGCTGCCAACACGACCTTGTTTAAAAACTTAGGCGATAGATCGGGCGGGAAAAACTCCGCCATAAAACGGTACACGCTGCGGCCGGCCTCTAGTGAAGCAAAGGCTGCCCAATCGAGGTCCAAAGACACAAAGCTTGCAAGGACCAACAGCAGCAAACCGACGCTGAACCAGCAAGCTCTGCATCTGGCATCGAACAAGGGTGGTGGCAGCTTGTAGGGCGGGTTGGCCGCCTCAAGGTAAAAGGACTTTGACAAAGGCTTAGCCGAGGTCTTGGGTTTCATGACAAAGCCCTTCTCAGCCAGGCACTCACACTGTCGGCCAAAGCGACCAGCAAAATGAAAATCAGTAGCAAAGTGGCAACTTCGCCGCCATTGAACATCTTCATTGAATTGTCCAGTTGCTGGCCCAGCCCTCCGGCGCCCACAAAACCCAATACAACCGATGACCGAATAGCACACTCCCACCGGTACACCGTGTAGGACGCCAGTTCAGCGGCATGACTTGGAAGCAAGGCATAAACAAATGCTTGCAAACGTCCACTGCCATTGCGCATCAGGGTGTGGGTGGCGTGGCTCTCGCCGCTTTCCAAGATTTCGGCATACACCTTGCCAAGCATACCGCCATACGTCAGCGCAATGGCGAGCACACCCGCGGTTGGGCCAAGGCCCACAACGCGCACAAAGACCAGAGCCCATACCAGTTCAGGAATGCTGCGCAGTACGATCAAAGTGGCGCGCACGCACCAGCGCAACACAGCTGGCCAGCGGTCCATTCGACCTGACAATGCCGACAGCGACAAAACACGAGTTGCCATCAAGCACATGGGTATGGCCAGCATCAAAGCCAAGGTAACGCCTGCGGTTGCCATGGCAACAGTGCGCCAAGTTTCGCGAACAACCATGCGCATGAATTCAGCGTCGTAGACCAATGGCCAAAAACTGGCAAGAAAATCGCGACTGACTTTTCGATTTTCAGGCTCCCACAACACCCAGGGGCGAAACTCAGTGGCAACACCCAGTGGCCAGAGAAGCAAAAGGGCAAAAGTCAGCCAAAAGATTCTTGAAGAAAAATCTGGATCGCGCAGCTTGCCTGCTAACGGAAAATTGGCTTGAGGCAAGTGGGTAGCAGACATATCTAAATTGCTAGTGCAAACGCGCTGCTGGTCTTAGCGGCAGTGCATCACAACAGGCGCAGGCACAACCGGATTTTGTTCAGGCTCAGCATTTGAGGCGTCGAGCCCAAACTCATTCGCCTGTTCCTGCCCTTGCTGTTCATACAAATTTGCAAGTCGCTCCCGGGTCACTTGTGCGGATGGCAAATCAAAAACCATCTCTCCTTTATGTAAGCCAATGATGCGATCGAAGTGCGTCAGGGCCATGTCGACCTGATGCAAGGTGGCAACCATCGTGATTTGACGCTCACGCGCAAGCTTCACCAACGCCGTCATAGCAATGCGAGCACGCATTGGATCAAGGGCAGACAAGGGCTCGTCAATCAACCACAAACTGGCAGGCGACAGCAAAGCACGAGCCAATCCAACGCGTTGACGCTCTCCGCCTGAAAGGCGGTCTACCCTGTCGAATAGCTTGTCACTCAGGTCAAAGTGGTTGAGCGCTTCGTAGGCTGCTGGAATGTCTATAGGGTAGAACAGCGAGCGCAAGCTGGCGACCAAACTCATGCCTGGCAATCGTCCTGCTAGCACCGATGTCACAACACGTTGGCGCGGCGGTAAGGGCGGCACTTGGGGCGCTAGAAACAATCGACCCCGCAAAAGACGAAGCTCATGACTTGACAAGCGCCAGGGCGCTTGCCCCCCTAAACGCAATTCGCCGCTGGTTGGTTTCTGAGCACAAGCCAGCACTTGAAGCAAGCTTGTCTTGCCGGCACCAGAGGGCCCAATGATGGCCACCTGCTCGCCGGCGCTGAGTTGAAGGCTAATCCCTTGCAGGGCCGCAGGTGCATTGGCCGCTGCAGATGGGTGGCGGGCCTGAAGACCCAAGAGCTCAATGTTCAAGGGTGATGTACCCGTTTATTGGAGCAAGCCCGCGCTGCGTGCAGCTGACTCTAAGCCTTTGTAATTTTCGGGCGTGGTAGGCACATAGCGGGTGGCACGATTGAGCTTCAGTATTTCGGCATGCTCAGGGTTGGCAGGACTTAGCGCAAGCAGGGCTGCCTTGATTTTTTCGCGCTGCTGCATGGGCATGTCGGCATGCACCGACCAGTTGTAGTTGAAGTAGCTTGGCGTGGTGAAAAACACATTCACATCTTGAGTGTTAACCTTGTTTTCAGTCACAAATTTTTGCCAAACCGTGATGTCTAGGGCAGCCGCATCCACTTTGCCACTGACCACAGACGCGATGGTGGCATCATGGGCACCGCTGTAGGCAACGCGCTTGAAATCTTTTTCAGGATCGATGTTGGCTTGCAACAAAAAGCTTCTTGGCATGAGGTGACCAGAAGTGCTGCTTTGGGAACCGAAAGAAACTTGCTTGCCCTTCATGTCTGCCAAAACTTTGATGCCAGAATTGGTCTTGGCAATGAACACCGACTGAAATTTAGTGTCTTCCTCGCGCTGCGCCAGAGGCACAATTTTGCCACCAGAGCGAATGCTGGCCTGTACAAATGTAAAGCCACCAAACCAAACCAAGTCGACCTTTTTATTCACCAGCGACTCCACTGCTGCGGGATAGTCGGTCACCGGGGTAAATTGAACCTTCATGCCCAGTTGCTTTTCCAAATAATTGGCAAGTGGGGTGAACTTGCGAATCTGCTCGGTAGCCGCTTCCTCGGGGATGGTCGTAACCCTGAACGTAGTCTGGGCTTGTACGTGTGTCATGGCTGAAATAGCCACAACACAAGCGCACGCAAAAGAAGAGAGTAGTTTTTTCATACCGAAAGATTCGCAGTTAGAAGTTGAAAAATGATGGCCAATGTATGGGTCATTTTAGGTGCAATGTCAACCCAGCTGATGGGTGTCGTAAAGAGTGACTTCTAAGCGGCTTGTAAATTTAAAAAGTTCGATAAGTTAAAAACAGAATTGGGTGCTATGGGTATCAGTGCTGAAGGCAGCGGTTTGAAGTTCATGGCCATCGACTTGCTTGGCTTTGAAGAAGCCGATTCAGGCAATGTGGACAATAAATCAATGAGCAGGTAATCTTGTAGAAATGCTTTTTCAAACTGAAACGCCTGTTCCGAAACCTGATTGGTTAATTGCCATTCAGGTGAGGATTGGGCCTTGTCGTTGCCCGCACTGGCAAAACCAAAGCCATTGACGACGTCCCAAACAGATAAATCATTCAAAGAGGCCACCAACTTGTAGCCGCCGCCGGGGCCACGGGTTGCTTGCACCAAGCCCAACTCTCTTGCATCTTTCAAGATGCCTTCAATGTAGGACAAAGAAACGCCTGTGGCAGATGCGAGGGAGTCTGCCGTGGTGGTTCTGTGACTCGGGGTGCTGGCGATGTGCGCAATGACTTTTAAACCCAGGGAAGCACGCTTGCTGATCATTGGAACTCCTATTCAATACAAGTGGAATTTATCATGCATAACTTTAAAATTATTCAAATATGTGAAATAATTCGTAAAATCTATTCAAAAACAATTCAAAAGGATATATGAATCCCAAAAAATTAAGCAATCTGCACAAAATTGGCGCAGTTTCAAGCCTCAGCGGTGTTCCCACCCCCACCCTTCGCGTCTGGGAACAGAGATATCAAACTTTTCAACCCCAAAAAACAGAAAGCAAGCACCGCCTGTTCACAGACGACGATGTTTTGAAGGCCACCTTGCTCAAAAGGCTCACAGAACAAGGTCATGGCATCAGCAACATTGCCAATCTGTCAACGACAGACCTGAACAATTTGTTGCAACAACAGCAAGAAACAAATCAAAGGAAAGCCAGAACAGGACTGCAAGGGCAGTCTGCTTCTGTGGCGGTCATTGGGCTGACCCTTGCCGCCAGAATTGAGTCTAAAAAATTCACTTTGAGTTTTAACAATCAAGCAATTCGCATCACAGATATCTTTGAAAACCTGACTCAAGCGCTCGCGACTACATTCCAAACAAAAACACAAATTTTGCTCATCCACACAAACTCATTGGATGCAGGGGTTCAGGTTGACATTCATCGCTTGGCAAAGATCAACAACAGTTTGCAAGTGATCGTTCTTTACAACTACGGACAAGAGCCCATTATTGAATCGATGAAACGCAGTGGGATGATTGTTCGCCGGGAGCCCCTCAGCGATTCAGACTTGGCAGATCTCATCAACTCTCTTCGAATGGTAGATACCGAATCAAGCGCCGCTCATTTGCCATCTGGCACCATCATTCCAGCCAGGAAGTACGACGATATTGAGCTCCTTCGCCTTTCGGGCATTTCGAGCGATATCTTGTGTGAGTGTCCGCGTCACGTGGCAGAAATCATCACGCAGCTTGCAAGCTTTGAACAGTACAGCCGCGATTGCTTGAACAAATCGACAGAAGACGCACACCTTCATTCCTACCTCAGCACGGTCTCTGGTTCTGCCAGGGCACTTTTTGAATCGGCACTTGAAATGGTTGCCAAACACGAAGGCATCGATTTGCGAGCATTGTCAAAATAATTGCGCCTATCTTTGGTCAGATCCTCACATGAGCTACGAACTGGTTTGGTTCAAACGCGACTTGCGGTGGGAGGATCATGCCGCTTTGGCGCAAGCGTCGCGAAAGGGACCTGTTCGATGCATCTATGTCATTGAGCCTGATTTATGGCTTCAGCCCGATTCAGCCCTGCAACACTTTGAGTTTGTCAGGGAGTCATTGCAGGCTTTGGACAAACACTTGAGGAACCTGGGAGGTTGCATCGAAATTTTCACGGGAGAGATGACCCAAGTACTGCATCAAATCTGGCAAGACGCACCATTTACCAACCTTTACTCGCACGAAGAAACAGGCAACGCCTTCACCTATGCTCGCGACTTGAAAGTCGCTTCATGGTGTCAGTCTCAAGCCGTGACTTGGCATGAGTTTCCCCAATTTGGCGTTGTGCGTGGCCTCAAAGATCGAAATTTGTGGCAAAGCGCGTGGGAGCGGCATATGTCGGCTCCCATCAGTACGGCAGAGAACTTGCGATTCTGGCAAGCGCCACCACAAGCTGCCATGGTCATGCGCGCACCATCCCACTTGAAGCACAACCCGCCAAGGCGACAACGTGGCGGACGCCCTATGGCCATGGCCACCCTGCATAGTTTTATCAATGCGCGCAGCATGGGCTATCGGGGCGGTATTTCTTCGCCTTTGTCTGCGCCAGATGCTTGCTCAAGGCTTTCTGCTTACTTGGCGTGGGGTTGCATCAGCATGCGGGAAGTGGTGCAACACACGCGAGCGCAGCTGGCCTCTTTGCCACCGCAAGCCAGTCGACACAAAGCAGGCTTAACGGCATTTGTAAGCCGGCTCTATTGGCATTGCCACTTCATTCAAAAACTCGAAAGTGAACCCCGCATTGAGTGGGACAACATGCACCGAGGCTATGACATGCTTCGCGAAAATGAGTTCAACCATGCACACTTTGAAGCACTGAAAGCGGCACAAACAGGTTGGCCAATGGTCGATGCCTGTGTGATCATGCTGCGTGAAACAGGTTGGCTTAATTTCCGCATGCGAGCCATGTTGGTTTCTGTGGCCGCCTACCCACTTTGGCTCCACTGGCGCCCCGTCGGTGAATGGCTAGCCACACAGTTTTTGGATTACGAGCCTGGCATTCATTGGAGCCAATTGCAAATGCAATCTGGCACCACGGGTATCAACACCACACGGGTTTACAACCCCATCAAGCAAGCCCAAGATCACGATCCACAAGGCAAGTTTGTCAGGCGCTGGCTCCCTGCCATGAGAAGCGTTCCTGACACTTGGTTGTTTGAGCCTTGGATGATGCCTAAGCTTGAGTCAACAGATGCAGCGCAAACGCCAGAGATAGTCATGCCCTTGGTAGACCTTGCCATGGCAACCAGAACAGCCAAACAACGTGTTCACGAAAGACGGCGTGACCCTGAGGTTAAGGCTGGAAAAAAGGCTGTGGTTGATAAGCATGCATCACGACAGGGATTACGCTCAAAGAAAAAACCAGCCAAAGCGCAAACTACTGACACCCAACAAATGGGTTTTGATTTTTAGAAATTGCCCATGAAAAACCCCGCCGAAGCGGGGTTCTGGAAGCAAGGACACATTGCCTTTGAAGGCAATCAGCCCATGTGCAAACCGCCATTGACGGAGAAGTCTGCACCAGTGGCGTAGCCACCTTCTTCAGACGCCAACCAAGCAATGATAGAAGCAATTTCGCTGGGCTCACCCAAGCGCTTAACAGGCACGGTGGCCACAATTTTTTCCAGCACATCAGGGCGAATGGCTTTGACCATGTCGGTACCAATGTAGCCTGGGCTAACAGTGTTCACAGTCACGCCTTTGGTGGCCAACTCTTGTGCCAAAGCCATCGAAAAACCGTGCATGCCTGCTTTGGCAGCGGAGTAGTTGGTTTGACCTGCTTGGCCCTTTTCGCCGTTGACGGAAGAAATATTCACAATCCGACCCCAACCTTTTTCAACCATGTCGGCCACCACTTGCTTGGTGACGTTGAACATGGAGTTGAGGTTGGTCTCAATCACAGCGTCCCAATCTTCACGCGACATTTTCAAGAACATCCGGTCCTTGGTAATGCCAGCGTTGTTGACCAACACATCGATGGTGCCATGCTCTGCTTTGGCCTTGGTGAACGCATCAACAGTTGAGTTCCAATCACCCACATTGCCTACGGAGGCGTAGAAGGTGTAACCCAAAGCTTTTTGCTCATCGAGCCACTTGGTGAAATCGCGGGTTGGGCCGCAACCTGCAATTACCTTGAAACCCTCTTTGTGAAGACGCTGGCAAATGGCGGTTCCAATGCCGCCCATACCACCTGTGACGTAGGCTACTTTTTGACTCATGGTTTGTCTCCTTAAAAATGAGTTTTAGTTTCTGAAAATTAACGTTCGAGGGCCAATGACACGCCCATGCCGCCACCAATGCACAAGGCTGCCAAGCCTTTCTTGGCATTGCGGCGCTGCATTTCGTGCAGCAAGGTGACCAAAATACGGCAACCAGACGCACCAATGGGATGACCGATGGCAATGGCGCCGCCGTTCACATTGACACGTGCAGGGTCGATGTCCAAGGCTTTGTTGACGGCGCAAGCTTGTGCGGCAAAGGCCTCATTCAATTCAAACAAGTCGACATCGCTGGCTTTCCAACCTGCGCGCTGCAGCGCTTTTTGCGATGCAGGCACGGGGCCCATGCCCATGGTGGCTGGATCTAAACCGCTGGTGCCGAAAGAAACAATGCGAGCCAGAGGCGTCAAACCCAAGGCGGCGGCTTTCTTGGCAGACATGACCACCACAGCCGCTGCACCGTCATTGATACCGGAGGCGTTGCCCGCAGTCACAGAGCCAGCTTTGTCAAAGGCGGGGCGCAATCCGGCCAAAGCTTCTGCATTGGTTTTCTTGTTGATGAACTCATCGGTGTTGAACACCAAAGGGTCGCCTTTGCGCTGCGGAATGAGCACATCGACAATTTCGTCTTTGAATTTGCCTGCGTCTTGCGCGGCGCTGGCTTTTTGCTGGCTGCCCAATGCCAAAGCATCTTGCATGTCGCGAGAAATGTTGTGCGCCTTGGCCACATTCTCAGCCGTGATGCCCATGTGGTACTGGTTGTAGACATCCCACAAGCCATCGACAATCATGGAGTCGACCATGTTCCAGTTGCCCATGCGCTGGCCATCGCGAGAGCCCATCACCACGTGGGGCGATGCGCTCATGTTTTCTTGGCCACCCGCCACCACAATTTCGCTGTCGCCCCAAGCCACAGATTGAGCGGCCAGCATGACCGCTTTCAAACCTGAGCCGCAAACTGCATTGATGGTGAGCGCAGGCGTTTCCTTGGCAACACCCGCTTTCATCATGGCCTGGCGAGCAGGGTTTTGTCCTGAGCCAGCCGTCAAAACTTGGCCCATGATGACTTCGCCAATTTGGTCCATACTCAGACCCGAACGCGCAATGGCTTCGCGAATTGCGATGCTGCCCAATTCGGGGGCTGAAACTTTGGCCAATGAGCCACCAAACTTACCCACAGCAGTGCGAGCTGCTGAAACAATGACGATATCTTCCATTTGTCTTCCTTTGTTAAACGGCTTCAATGGATTTGAATTTGGCATCCTTGCCGTAGTGTTTGGGTGCAGCAATTTGCTTGCCAGCATGCGACTTCATCCAATTAGACCAATCGGTCCACCAGCTGCCGGGCAATTCTTTGGCGCCAGCAATCCACTCGTCGGCAGTAGCGGGGAATTTTCCATCCTCGCGCAACCAATGGCTGCGCTTCTTGGCATCTGGCGGATTGATCACGCCCGCAATGTGACCCGATGCACCCATGACAAACCGCTTCTGACCAGGAAGGTGCTGAGTGGATGCATAGGCACCCCCAATGGGCACAATGTGGTCTTCGCGGGAACCATAAATGTAAACAGGCATATTGACCTTGCCCAGATCGATGGCTTCACCGCACACAGTGACAGCGCCCGGACTCACAAATTTGTTTTCCAAATAGGTGTTGCGCAGATACCAAGCATAGAAGGGACCTGGCAAGTTGGTGGAATCGCTGTTCCAGTAAAGCAAGTCAAAAGGTGGTGGCGATTCACCTTTAAGGTAATTGCCCACCACATAGTTCCAGACCAAATCGTTGGGGCGCAAGAAACTGAAGGTCGATGCCAAGTCTTGACCTTTGAGTAGACCACCCTGCCCCATTTGCATTTCACGAAACTTCACAAAGTTTTCATCGATGAACACATCAAGGACGCCGGTGTCGGTAAAGTCGATCAGGGTGGTGAGGAAGGTGGCGCTGGCCACAGGTTTTTTGCCGCGAGCAGCCAATACGGCCAAGGCATTGCTCAAAATAGTTCCACCTACGCAAAAACCCAGAGCGTTGATTTGCTTGGCGCCTGTGATGTCTTGAACTTGACTGATGGCCTTGATGGCTGCATTTTCAATGTAGTCATCCCAAGACTTTTGGGCCATGCTTTCATCGGGGTTGCGCCAGCTGACCACAAATGTTCGGTGGCCTTGACTCACGGCATATCGGATGAAGGAGTTGTTGGGCTGCAAATCAAGAATGTAAAACTTGTTGATGCAAGGGGGTACCAACAAAAATGGTTTTTCGTAAACCTTGGCTGTCAGAGGCTTGTACTCGATCAATTGAAAAAATTCATTCTCAAAGACCACAGCACCTTCTGTGGTGGCCACATTTTCACCCACCACAAACTTGCTCTCGTCTGTCATAGACACATGGCCCTGCTGCATGTCGTGCAACAAGTTTTGTATGCCTTTGGCCAGACTTTCACCTTTGGTTTCGATGGCTTTCTTTTGAGCTTCTGCATTGAATGCCAAGAAGTTGCTGGGGGCAGAAGCTGCAACCCATTGCTCCACTGCAAACTTGATTTTGTTTTGCGTGTGTTCGTCGGCCTCAACAGCCTCTGCCAAACCCATCATGGTTTTGGCATTGAGCAAATAAGCGCCAGCTGTGAAAGCCGCCATTGGATTACCTGTCCAAGCATCAGACGAAAAGCGGCGATCTTTGATATCGTGTTTGGCCTCAAGCCCATGATTCCAAAGCGCGGTGGCTTCTTCCAAATACGTGGCCTGTAATTCCTTCAACTTTTGTTGAGAAAAAGAAATGGGCGGGACAGCATTTTCGGCAGGAGGCACAATGCCACCCAGATCCATGGTTTGAAAAGTTTGCATGGCTTGGCCCCAACTTTTGGCCAGATTCTGCTGAAACTCTTCACTGGCGCGTGACCAAAATTCATTGTTTGAATTTGTCATTTGCTTATCTCCCCTCATTTTGAATATCAAAACTCATGTACATCGTTGCAATTGCTTGGATTTATGTAGCTCTCATGATGAGCGTGGCTGAGGCCACCAACACCAATGGCACCGTACTAGGAGGCATTGTGACCTTCATTCTTTACGGGATCCTTCCAACATCAATAATTATTTACATCATGGATGCACCCCGTCGCAGGCGAAACAGATTAGCACGGGAGCGTGAAGCTTTTGAGGCGGCCTTACCCAAGCCACCAGAATCTAAGCTGTAATCCAGATGTAAGCGGCCATTCGCCCCGCGCCGCCCTTCAGCAAAGCATCTCGTCGGTGCGAGTGGTACAGAGTTTCTTGGCGATACGTACACCAAGCCAGTGTGCTGTCATTGCCGCAAATGACTTCAAAGCCGGCGGCCTGCAGGCGCCAGCGGGCAAGACCTGCCAAATCGGCCCAATACTTGCCGTGGCCTTTGGCCAAGAACAGATTTGCGAAAGCCTGTTGATTGTTGGCAGATTTCAGATCTCTCTGAAAGGCCTGAACCACATCCTCGCCCACTTCGAAAGCTGTAGGGCCAATACAAGGGCCTAACCACGCCATGCAATTGGCCGTACTCAGCCCTTGTGCTTTTGCACCTTCAGACAAGGTTTCCACTACACCATGGCCCCCCAATCCTGCCAGTCCTCGCCAGCCAGCATGGGCAGCGGCAACCCACTTGACCTTGGGGTGACACACCAAAATAGGCAAACAATCTGCCGCCATCACGGTGCAGGCCACACCGGCATGCGTGGTCCAAACCACGTCGGCTTCCAGACCTGGTGGCGTCTGCGGGTCAATGCCCAGACTTTGCACACCGTGCACCTGCCTGAGATAGACCGCCGGCACGCCCATGGCACTTTGTACCAAGCCACGGTTCTGATGAACATTTTCAGCGCTGTCGCCAGAAAATAGACCCAAATTAAGGCTATCCCAAGGCTGTGGCGACACCCCGCCTTGGCGAGTGGTCATCAGAGCCCTCACGAACGGAGGGGCGGGCCAATTTGGAGAAAATCCGATCAAGTCATTACTCAGCGTCTGGGCAAGCCGAAGGTTGGGCTTTTTGGAAGGCGTCTAATTTCATGCATGCATCGAAAGCCGCCATGGTAAGGGGCAGACCATCAAAGCTGACAGCAAACCTTTTGCCATTGAAGATTTGAGGAACCAAGCAGCAATCGGCCAATGTAGGGGTATGACCAAAACAATAAGTTGACTTCGGACCTTGAGCCAGCTGACGCTCAAAAGCTTCTAGGCCGTCCCTCACCCAGTGGCGATACCACGCATTTTTTTGATCCTCGTCCAAGCCAAGTGTGCCGCTTAAGTACTTTAAAACACGCAAGTTGTTGATGGGGTGAATCTCGCAGGCAATGGATTGCGCCAAGGCACGAACGTGCGCTCTACCTAAAGCGTCGCTTGGCAGAAGTGCGGGCTCTGGGTGTGTCTCATCCAAGTACTCAATGATGGCCATGGATTGGCTCAGGTGCTCACCGTCCACCACCAAGTTGGGCACCAAATTGTCTGCGGCGACACTGCTGTAAGCCGCTTGCTTGTGTTCACCCTTGGCAATGTGGACTGGGATATATTCGAAGGGCAAGCCCTTCAAATGCAGTGCAATTCTGACGCGAAATGAAGCAGAGGAACGGAAGTAGTTGTAAAGTTTCATAGGCATTAGCATAAACTGTAAACATGTCGGCCGACACCCTGCAAACACATCTCCCATGGATTGAAAGCCATCACCCACTCCCTTCGGTTGAAAATGCCTGGGGCAGAGACACCGACGCCCCCGGTTTACTGGCCGCAGGCGCAGACTTAGGAGTCGACCGCCTGCTTGAGGCGTATTCCAAGGGCGTTTTTCCTTGGTACAACCCCAACCAACCTGTGCTGTGGTGGAGCCCAGACCCCAGAATGGTGCTGCAAATAAGCAACTTCAAGTTGCACCGCTCGCTTCGCAAAACGCTCAGTCGATATGCGGCACAGCCCCATTTTGAACTTTGCTTTGATCGTGCCTTTGACGAGGTCATTGAGGCCTGTGCCAATAGCCCCAGAGAGGGTCAAAAGGGAACTTGGATCGTGCCGGACATGGTGAAGGCCTATCAAGCCTTGCATCGCGCAGGATTTGCACACAGCGCTGAGACATGGCTTGATGGCAAGCTGGTGGCTGGACTTTATTTTGTCTGCATTGGCAAAGCCGTATTTGGGGAGTCGATGTTCAGCACCCTGAATGACGGCTCCAAAATGGCACTGGCTGCCCTCGTTCATGTGTGTCAACAACAGGGCATTCAAGCCATTGATTGCCAACAAAACACAGCTCACTTGGCATCCATGGGCGCAAAAGAAATGACCAGGTCTGCGTTTTTAGAGATCAGTGTTCCAGCTCTGACGCAGGCAAGCCCTGATTGGAAAAATGCCCAAATCGACTGGGATCTTTGGCGGACGGTTGCCCCATGACGCACCTCAAAGATCTCCCCTTTAGCACCTTGCAGTTCTACGCCACCGCGGCCTACCCGTGCAGTTATTTGGAGGGCCGCGAGGCACGCTCACAAGTCGCAACACCCAGTCACTTGATTCAAAATGACGTTTATTCAGACTTGGTAGCGCGTGGCTTTCGAAGAAGTGGGCTCTTCACCTACCGCCCCTACTGCGACGGTTGTCAGGCCTGTGTGCCTTTGCGCGTCTTATGCCAAGAATTCAAGCCCAACAAAAGCCAAAGCCGTGCCTACCAAAAACACAAGCATTTGGTCGCCAGGGTTTCTCGCCTAGGATTTGAATCTGAGCATTACGAGCTTTATTTGCGCTACCAAAACAGTCGGCACTCTGGCGGGGGCATGGACCACGACAGCGTCGAACAGTACAAACAGTTTTTATTGCAAAGCCGAGTCAACTCAAGACTTGTCGAATTCAGAGAGCCCAGCGTCAATGACCATGTAGGTGAGCTCAAAATGGTCAGCATTGTCGATGTGCTCAACGATGGACTTTCTGCCGTTTACACCTTTTACGCACCTGAGGCCCATGCCAGCTTTGGTACCTACGGCGTGCTGTGGCAAATTCAGCAAGCCAAAGAACTGGGCCTAGATTACGTGTACATGGGGTATTGGATTGGTGCCAGTCCCAAAATGCAATACAAAGAACGCTTCAAGCCATGCGAGAGTCTTCAACATGGCCAATGGAAAACTCACCTCAGCATTTGAAGAGATCTGAGGACAGAGGTCTACCCAAACGCCATTTCATCTTGTAAAATAAAATTTCGCAATGTCTTTCCAGTGGCTCTGAGGGAAAGACTTTTTCGCTTAGAAATCGACCGAGGTTCAGTCCCATGAGAAAAGCTGAAGCACATCAGCCTGTCGCGCCCACCATTCAAGTGATCGAACGGCTCTTTTCGCTGATGGATGTCTTGGCTTCCAGAGAGGATGCCATTTCGTTGAAAGAAATCAGCGAAAAAACAGGGCTTCACCCCTCCACTGCACACCGCATTTTGAACGACCTCACCATTGGCCGATTTGTCGATCGCCCAGAACCCGGCAGCTACCGCTTGGGAATGCGTTTGCTAGAACTGGGCAACATGGTGAAGGCGCGCCTCAATGTAAGAGACGCCGCTTTGGCCCCCATGCGCGATTTGCACAAGCTCATCCAACAGCCAGTTAACTTGAGCATGCGCCAAGGCGATGAAATTGTTTACATTGAACGCGCCTACAGCGAGCGCTCGGGCATGCAAGTGGTCAGGGCCATTGGTGGTCGTGCACCGCTTCACCTTACTTCTGTGGGCAAGTTGTTTTTGTCCGTCGATGAACCCATGAAAGTTCGCAGCTACGCCACTCGCACCGGCTTGAATGGTCAAACCAAAAACAGCATCACGCAATTGGCTATCCTAGAGCGCGAGCTATCCAAAGTGAGGCAATATGGCATTGCACGTGACAACGAAGAATTGGAATTGGGTGTGCGCTGTATTGCAGCAGGCATTTACGATGATCAAGGCAAACTCTTGGCTGGGCTTTCTATCTCGGCACCAGCCGATCGACTGGATGAAGCTTGGTTAACCAAGCTTCAATCGACAGCGGAAGCAATCTCCCAAGCACTGGGCTACAAAGAATAAAAAAACCCGTCAACGACGGGTTTTCTGTTTGGGTACTACGCGGTAACTAGTCGGCAACTAGCTTGCAATTAGCCGGCAATTAGCTTGGTTTAACCAGCGTTTTTGACCATCGCAACATCGGTTCGGGCATTCTGATTTTCCACCCAGCGACGAACTCTCTCTGCATCTGCAATGCGGCTCAACTTACCGGCCGAGTCTAGAAAAACCATGATCAATTGACGGCCCGCCACCTTGGTTTGCATCACCAAGCACTGGCCTGCTTCTGAGATGTAGCCCGTTTTTTGCAAACCAATATCCCAGTTAGGACTTTTGACAAGGCGATTGGTGGTGTTGTACTGAAGGGTTCGACGACCCACGGCCACTTCTCGGCCATGCGAGGTGGAGAGCTCGCGCAACAAAGGAACGTTGTATGTGGCACTCACCAACACAGCCAAATCGTTGGCGTTGGACTGATTGCGACTTGACAATCCTGTAGGCTCTACAAAATGAGATGACGCCATACCAAGTCCTTTGGCACGCTCATTCATGGCTTTGACAAACAAAGACAAACCGCCTGGATAGGTGCGTCCCAATGCATGGGCTGCACGGTTTTCACTGGACATCAAAGCCAAATGCATTAAATCGCCTCGGCTTAACACTGAACCCACCGCCAGACGAGAAGTGCTTCCCTTTTCGGTGTCCACATCTTCTTGGGTGATGGTGATCATGTCGCTGTGCGACAAATTGGCATCGTTGATGACTAACGCGGTCATGAGCTTGGTTAAGGACGCGATAGGCAAAACGGCATTGTCGTTTTTGCGAATAAGGACCTCATGGGTGTCTTGGTCAATGACCAGCGCCACACTGGAGCGCAAATCGAGATCGTCACCGCCCTGATGCAAGCCTGCTAGACGACCATGTGAAACTCTGGTGTCTTGTGCAGATGCCTTAACGACTTTGCGAGTTTTATTGGTGGCTTTGGGGCTATTTTTAGAGTTTCCAGCTGCTTTCGCTTGACCTGAGGGTTTGGCTGCTGATTTGCCATTTCCGACAGATTTTGAAGTACCAGCAGCCTTTCGGGGCTTGTCGTTTTCAGCGGCTTGCGTTGAAAGAGACATTGGAACCAGCAAACACACTGAAATGCATAAGCTGATGACACGATGTGAAAACAAGCTGTGAAGAGACGTCAAAACAATACTTTCTTTGGCCAAAGTCAGTGACAATTTGGCGAGTGTAATAGAAACTTGACGTAGTGTACATAAATAAAAAAAGTCGCGCAAGATCAACACC
>JAJTGB010000135.1 GCA_021298995.1 Comamonadaceae bacterium
TGCAAAATGCTTTGAAAAATTTGTTGAGAAGTTAACTCAGTGAGCCAGCAAGCTGACGCGTTCATGCTTGCCAGTTGAATGCCAGCGCAGCACTTCTGCGCGTGGCCTTGGGGCTGCAGCATCCCAGTCACTCAACACATGCCTGGTTTTGGATAAACCCAAACCCAAATCCAAGTGGTGATCAGCTGGCCGATGGGTATGGCCATGAACCAAGCAAGTGGCCTCTGTCTGCGCCAACCACTGCGCTGTCCATCCGTCATCGACATCAGCGTAAATGGTCTGAGGGTCTCTTTTTAGCAATTCAGATTGCATCCGAAGTTGCCGGGCAATGCTCTCGCGCTCTGACAAAGGCTTGGCCAAGAATGTGGATTGCCAATTTTCTTGGCGCACCATGTGCCTAAATTCTTGGTAACTGGTATCGGCCAAACACCCAGCGTCGCCATGCGAGAGCAAGATTTTGTGTGAAGCAAAGTTCAAAAGCGTTGGATCTTGCAGATCCTGAACATGGCATTCATGGAGGAAGGAAGTTCCCACCAAAAAATCGCGGTTGCCTCGCATGAAGGCCACGTGTTTTGTGGCTGCGCACAACTTCAAGACCGAGGCGCACTGTTGAAGAAAAGCATGATGGGCCACGGCGTCATCGCCCACCCACACTTCAAACAGATCGCCCAAAATAAAGACCGCGTCTGCGGTCGTATTGTGCATGTAGGTTTGCCACACTTTGAAGGTGGCAGTGTCTTGTTCTTGCAAATGCAAGTCTGAAATGAAATCAACCGTGCGCCAATTTTCAGGGGCTTGCAGCATCTGAAAAGGCAACACGGTTGCAGTCATGAACTGTGCTGGCGCAAAGATTTAAAGGGCCACAGCCTTTTCAATGATGATGGGCTCTTTGGGCACATCGTCGTGAAAACCGTTGCGACCGGTTTTCACTTCTTCAATGGCGTCCACAATCTCGGTACCCGACACCACGTGTCCAAACACCGCATAGCCCCAGCCTTGCAAGGAAGGGGCTGTGTGGTTCAGAAATTCGTTGTCAGCGGTATTGATAAAAAACTGAGCCGTGGCAGAGTGAGGCGCTTGGGTGCGCGCCATGGCCAAGGTGTACTTGTTGTTTTTCAAACCGTTGTTGCCTTCGTTTTGAATGGCTGCATCGGAGTGCTTTTGTTCCATGCTGGGTTCAAAGCCGCCACCTTGAATCATGAAGCCTGGAATGACGCGGTGAAAAATGGTGTTGTTGTAATGACCTTTGTTCACGTAGTGCAAAAAGTTCTCGGTGCTGATTGGTGCTTTTTCTGCATCAAGTTCAATGAGGATGACGCCTTTGCCGGCGATGTGGAGTTCGACTTGAGGATTGCTCATGGTTATTGCACCAAAGTGATTGATTGAATGACAACAGGGGTTCTAGGAACGTCTGTTCTAAAAGGACCGCCCATGCCGGTAGGCGTGGTTCTGATTTTATCCACGACATCCATGCCAGAGGTGACTTTGCCAAAAACCGTATAACCGAAAAGTTGTAGGGCGTTGAGCAAATTCTCGCGCGGCACGTTTTCATAAACCTGCCCACGGTATTCAAAGCGTTTAACGGGGTCGCCATCGGGGATGGGCGTTGGGTCTAGAAAAGCATTGTCCACGGTGTTGATGAAAAACTGGGCCGTGGCTGATTGAGGGTCATTGGTTCTGGCCATGGCCAAAAAACCAGTTTGATTTTTAAGTCCAGCAGTCATGGCCTGACGGCCTTCGTGCTGAACGGGCGCGCGGGTGGGGCGCTCTTTGTATTGGGCGTCGTAGCCACCACCTTGAATCATGAAATTGGCAATGACTCGGTGAAAAATGGTGCCGTTGTAGTGCTTATCCCTCACGTATTGAAGGAAGTTGGCCACTGTTTTGGGCGCTTTGTCGGGGTACAACTCCACCATGATCTCGCCCATATTGGTGGTGATTTTGACTTTGGGCGACTCTTGCGCATGGCCCAGCAAAGGCATGAAGGCCATGCCCAAAGACAGAGCCAATGCGCTGCAATAAGTTGCAAAGTTTCGGCGAACTCGATTTGGATTCATGGCATTAGCGCACAGCGCGGATGTTGGTTGTGGTGGTGGATGCAGCAGGTGCAGGCAAGGGCAGCAGGGCGGGCGCTGGTTGCACGGCTTTGGCTCTGGCATAGGCTTGCTGGGCCATGGCCGTGTACAAATCGCCTAAATTTTGATGTGCAATTTTATAATTGGGGCGGGCTTGAATGGCCGAGATGAAGGCAGTCATGGCGGCATCGTAGTTGCCTTGCGCCGCATACAGAACCCCCAAATTGTTGTAAGGCTCTGGCAATTCGGGAAACTCTTGAATGAGTGCTTGAAGTTCTTCAATGGCTTTGGCCGACTGACCCAGCCCCGCCAAGATTTGGCTGTTCATGAGGCGCCACTGCGGCGAAACAGCTGCGCCAGGCTTTGCGGCACTGAGCTTCATGGCCGACTGCAGTTTTTGCTGCGCTTGTGTCCACTGCTTATTGCGAATGTGTTCTTCAATTTCAAGGGTGTCATTGGCCCAAGCCAAGCAGCCGCCTAAAAACAGCGCAACTGTGAAAACTCTCAGTAGAAACCAAGGGGAGGTCATGGAGATCGAATTTGGATGGGGCTTTGTCAGCGGCTAATTTGGGCTTTATACTGAGGCAAATTGTAACGGAGGCCACCCTTTCAGGCAGTCCTTGCAACAATTAGGGGGCTGCGGCCCCTTTTTGCACCCGAACAAGAAAAACAGTTTCATGAGCTTGCGCATTTACAACACGCTGTCCCGCGCTGTTGCCGATTTCTCTCCCGCAGAGGCTGGCCATGTCCGCATGTATGTTTGCGGCATGACGGTGTATGACTTGTGTCATGTCGGACACGCTCGTTCCAATGTGGCCTTTGACGTGGTTCAGCGTTGGCTCAAAGCCAGTGGCTACAAGGTCACACACATTCGCAACATCACCGACATCGACGACAAAATCATCAAGCGTGCTGTTGAAAACGGTGAAACCATTCGGGCCCTCACCGATCGCATGATCGATGCCATGCACACCGACTTTGATGCATTGGGCATTGCCAGGCCCACCGCCGAACCGCGCGCCACTGAATTTGTGCCGCAAATGCTAAGCATGATTGGCACCTTGGAAGAAAAAGGTTTGGCTTATCGCACCCCTCAAGGCGATGTGAATTACGCGGTTCGCAAGTTTCCCGGGTATGGCAAGTTGTCTGGTAAATCGCTTGATGAATTGCATGCGGGTGAACGTGTGGCGGTGCTCGATGGCAAAGACGATCCGCTTGACTTTGTGTTGTGGAAGAGTGCCAAAGAATCTGAGCCCGCCGAAGTGAAATGGAACAGCCCCTTTGGCCCAGGCCGGCCTGGTTGGCACATTGAGTGCTCGGCCATGGCTTGCCAAATGTTGGGCAACACTTTTGACATTCACGCGGGCGGCGCCGATTTGCAGTTTCCTCACCACGAAAATGAAATTGCCCAAAGTGAAGGCGCTACGGGTGAGACCTTTGCGCGCTTTTGGATGCACAACGGTTTCATCAATGTTGACAACGAAAAGATGTCCAAAAGTTTGGGCAACTTTTTCACCATTCGCGAAGTGCTCAAAGCCTTTGATGCCGAAACCGTGCGGTTTTTCTTGGTTCGCAGCCACTACCGCACACCCTTGAATTATTCAGATGTGCATTTGAACGATGCGCGCGGTGGTTTGAAACGCCTCTACACCGCCTTGCAAGCTGCTACGCCAGCACACGTGACCATTGATTGGGCCAACCCCTACGCGGCGCGTTTCAAGGCTGCCATGGACGAAGACTTTGGCACCCCCGAAGCAGTGGCCGTGCTGTTCGATTTGGCGGGGGAAGTCAATCGCAGCAAGTCTGCCGATCAAGCGGGATTGCTCAAGGCCCTGGGTGGTGTTTTGGGTATTTTGCAAACCGACCCCGTGGCTTATTTGCAAGCTGGCGCTGGCCTAGACGAAGCAGCCATTCAGGCCCACATTCAAGCGCGCGCCGATGCCAAGGCGGCCAAGAATTTTGCGGAAGCCGATCGCATTCGAAAGCTTTTGCTAGAGCAGGGCATTGTGCTCAAAGACTCGGCCGCAGGCACCACCTGGGAAGCCGCTCAATGAGCCAAGCCGACGAGCTAATGACGCCCGAATATTGGGCCGCCGCCTGCGCGCACTTGTCTAAAAAAGACCGTGTGATGAAGCGAATCATCCCTCAGTTTGGCGACGCATGTTTGGTCTCTCGCGGCGATGCGTTTGTAACTTTGGCCCGCAGCATTGTGGGGCAGCAAATTTCAGTCAAAGCCGCGCAATCTGTTTGGAACAAATTTGCGGCCTTGAATAAAAAAATCACCCCTGCAGGTGTTTTGAAGCTGAAAGTAGACGACATGCGCGCGGCTGGTTTGTCGGCTCGCAAAGTGGAGTACTTGGTCGATTTGGCTCTGAACTTCCATGGCAAAAATGTCAGTGTCAAAGAATGGCAGCACATGGACGATGAGGCCATCATTGCCGAGCTAATTGCCATTCGCGGCATTGGCCGCTGGACGGCCGAGATGTTTTTGATCTTCCACTTCATGCGCCCCAACATCTTGCCCCTCGATGATGTGGGCTTGATCAACGGCATCAGCAAGAACTATTTTTCAGGCGAGCCAGTCAGCAGAAGCGACGCCCGCGAGGTGGCCCAAGCTTGGCAGCCCTATAGTACAGTTGCAACTTGGTATATTTGGCGGTCGCTCGACCCATTGCCGGTTGAGTATTGAGTTCCACAAAGGAGGCCCATTTTGGCCAAGCGTACATTCTTAGACTTTGAGCAACCCGTGGCGGAGCTTGAAGGCAAAATTGAAGAACTTCGCTACGTTCAAAGCGAGTCGGCTGTCGATATTTCGGAAGAAATTGACCAGCTCACCAAAAAGAGCCACCAGCTCACCAAGGACATTTATTCCGATTTGACAGCGTGGCAAATTACTAAAATTGCCCGCCATCCAGAGCGCCCCTATACCCTCGACTACATCCGCGAAATTTTCACAGACTTTGTGGAAATGCATGGCGACCGCCACTTTGCCGACGACTTGTCCATTGTGGGCGGCTTGGCCCGTTTCAATGGTTCACC
>JAJTGB010000136.1 GCA_021298995.1 Comamonadaceae bacterium
GACCCTGTCAGCGGTTCGACAGAACCTGTCCAAATTCGATTACACCGGCCTGGGCTTGCCCGCCATGGTGTTGTTGATCATGGCCATGTTGGTGATACCCCTGCCGCCCTTGATGCTGGACATTTTGTTCACCTTCAACATCGCGATCAGCTTATTGATCATCATGATTGCCATTGGCACCCGCAAACCGCTTGAGTTTTCTTCTTTCCCTTCTGTCTTGTTGTTTGCCACCATGCTCCGTTTGGGCTTGAACGTGGCCTCTACCCGTGTCATTTTGGTCAATGGCCACGAAGGCCACGAGGCAGCTGGCAAAGTGGTTGCGGCCTTCGGGGAGTTTGTGATTGGCGGCAACTACGTGGTGGGTTTCATTATTTTCGCCATCTTGATGATCATCAACTTCATTGTGGTGACCAAAGGTGCGGGTCGTGTGTCTGAAGTGAACGCCCGATTTACGTTAGATGCCATGCCTGGCAAACAAATGTCCATCGACGCCGACTTGAACTCGGGTGTGATTGACCAAGAAACTGCCAAGAAGCGCCGCGAAGAACTGTCGCAAGAATCTGACTTTTTCGGCTCCATGGACGGTGCTTCTAAGTTTGTGTCTGGCGATGCCGTTGCCGGTTTGCTGATTTTGGTCATCAACTTGGTGGGAGGCCTCACCATTGGCGTGGCGCAACACGACTTGTCTTTGTCGGAGGCTGGCCGCATTTACACCTTGCTGACCATTGGTGATGGCTTGGTGGCTCAGATTCCAGCTTTGTTCTTGTCTTTGGCAACCGCCATCATTGTGACCCGCGTGACCACGGCTGAGTCCATGACGGAACAAGCAACATCACAGTTGTCCAACCCCACGGCTTTGTTCATGTCGGCTGCCATTTTGGCCATTATGGGTTTGGTGCCTGGCATGCCCCACTTGGTGTTCATTACCTTGGCTTTGGGCACTGCAGGCTTGGCTTATCGCATTACACAGAAACAAGACAACCCCATTGCTACGCCAGCAGAGCAAGCGGCTCAAGCGGCTTTGGACGAGCCCAAAGAATTGGATTGGGACGATGTCGATCAAGTGGACTTGATTGGCCTTGAAATTGGCTACGGCTTGATTCCCTTGGTGAACCCCGAAACAGGCGGTCAATTGATGAACCGTGTGAAGGGTGTGCGCAAAAAATTGTCTGCTGAGTTGGGCTTTTTGGTTCAACCCGTGCGCATTCGCGACGCCTTGACCATCGATCCTGATGCGTATCACATTGTGTTGAAGGGTGTGGTTCGCGGCAAGGGTCAAATCAGAGTGGGCAAAGAATTGGCCATCAATCCGGGTCAAGTGTATGGCCCCCTGGAAGGTCAGGCCACGCAAGAGCCCGCCTTTGGTTTGGACGCTGTGTGGATCGATCCTTCTCAGCGCGACTTGGCGCGCACCTTGGGTTACACCGTGGTGGATGCCAGTACCGCTGTGGCCACACACTTGAACAAAGTTTTGCGCGACAACGCTTCCGATTTGCTCAGCCATGACGAAGTTCAGCAGTTGCTCGATAAGTTGGCAGCCAAGTCGCCTAAGTTGGTGGAAGATTTGGTGCCTGGCAAGTTGTCTTTGGGTGTTGTCACACGCACCTTGCAAAACTTGCTGAACGAATCGGTGTCGATTCGCGACATGCGCACCATTGCCGAGACTTTGTCTGAAGTGGCAAGCCGCTCTCAAGAGCCTGAGCAGCTCACTTCGCTGGTTCGCCCCAAGTTGGGCCGCATGATTGTTCAGAGCTTGGTGGATGACACCAATGGCTTGTCGGTCATGACTTTGGACCCTAGCCTTGAGCAGCTCATTCACAACATTTTGCAGCAAACCGCCCCCGGCCAGAGCATTGCCATGGAGCCAGGTTTGGCTGAGCGTTTGTTTGGTGCTTTGCGCGATGGCGCTCGCGCCGTCGAAGAAATGGGTCACCCCGCTGTGTTGGTGGTGTCACCTGTGATTCGCCCCTGGTTGTCCAAGGCTGTGCGCTACCGCGTGAACGATTTGACCTTGTTGTCATACAGCGAAATTCCAGATGACCAGACCGTGAAGGTGGTCCATACGGTTCACGCTGAAACTCGATAAAACACATTCAAAGATTTAGATTGAAGAAGAGATAACACCATGGAACTTAAACGCATACTTGCCCGCGACACGCGCAGTGCCACTGAAAAGGCAATGGCTATGTTTGGCCCCGATGTGTTGATCATCTCCAACAATCGTGTGGAAGGTCAAACCGAGTTGATCGTTGCCATGGATGTCGCAGAAGCTTCTCCAGAGGAGTTTTTGGATGAAAATGAATCGAGCTTGAATGCCAAAGAGTCAGTGACCGTTTCCGTGGCTGCCATTGACGCTGCGAGACGCATTTCCAGCACACCCTCTTCTTTGAACAGCCCCTTCAGTGATCATTTGCATCAGCTGTTGCAGCCAGGTTCAAGAACCTTGCAAACAGAAACCGAGCCGGTTGCAATGGTTAGCACTGAGCAAATTTTGACCGAAGGCCGCGATCAAGTGCGCAGCCAAGAAATTGTGTCATTGGTTCGCGAAGAGTTGGCCGCATTGCGCCAAGAATTTCGCTTGAGCCAGCAAACCGCCAGCTGGCAAATGAACCAATATTGGCCAGCGCACATTCAGCCCTTGATTCAAGCCATGACCGAAGCGGGTGTGCCCACCTCTTTGCGTGCCTTGTTGCAAGAAGGCTTGCGCGAACAGCCCACTTTAGACCGTGCCTTGGACAGCATTCGTGCCCAATTGGCACACAATTTGGAACGTCCTCAAGAAGGTTTTCCAAATCGCGGCATCCATGTGATGGCGGGTTTGTCGGGCTCTGGCAAAACTTTGATGGTGGCCAAAGCCGCTCAGCAGGCGGCCATGCATTACGGCGCCGAGTATGTGGCCGTGGTGAGCTACCACGACATGCGTGCCGGTGCTTGGAGTCAAACCCAAATGTTGTGCGCCCAGTTGGGCGTCGATTGCTTCCGTGCCAGCAACCCTGAAACCTTGAAGTTGTTGGTCAATGAGTTGTCGTCCAGAAGGCTTATTTTGATTGACACGCCCGGCGTTCAAATGACTGAGCGTTTGGCAGAAATTGTGCAAATTTGCCCACAGGCTGGCTTGCATGCCGTGGTTCCTGCCGATTCTTCGGGGGTCAGTTTGTCCCGTATCATGTCGAAATCCAAGCTGCCTTGGCAGTCACTCATGATCAGCAAGTTGGATGAGTCCAATTCACCCTGGCCTTTGATCCAGTTTTTGATAGCAGACGGTGCGCAGTGCGTGGTTTCTGCGGGCGGTGGCTCAGACAAGATTTCCGATGGTTTGAAATCTTCGGGATTGCAAAAACTGATCAATATTGCGATTGACAATTTGCAACCAATTTCGGACGCATTTGAAGCTGACGGGCTTGAAGAGGCCACAAAACCTGCGACACTAGACGCTCAGGTGAACGAAGTGGAAGCTGCCAATGAGCCGCTCACCCATGACATGGGTTTGATCCGTCCCAATTGGTCGCTTGAAATTCCTCAAAGTGAGCTTCATGGATAACGCAAGAACGACGCAGGTTATTGGCATTGCCAGTGGCAAAGGAGGAGTGGGAAAGACCACTGTCTCCGTGAACTTGGCTGTTGCACTGCAAGCCATGGGTCACCGCGTCATGTTGTTTGACGCCGACATGAGCTTGGCCAATGCTCAAATTGCATTGGGCTGCCGTTGTCCCTACAACCTGAGTCATTTTTTAAGTGGCGAAAAAACCCTTGCCGAGATCATTGTGACCACCCGCCAGGGCGTCAAATTGGTTCCTGGTGCTTCTGGCATTCAAGAAATGGCTGCCTTGGGCGATATTCAGGCAGCCAACATCGTGCGCGCATTCAGTGCCCTAGACGATGACATCGATTTCCTCATTGTCGACATGGCTGCCGGCATTTCGCCAGAGGTTTTGGCCTTCATGGCGGCCTGCTCTAGGCGCTTTGTGGTGGTACGAGACGATCCGTCCTCCATTGCCGATGCATACGCCACCATCAAAGTGCTCATTCAAGACCATGGCTTGGACGAGATTTACTTGGTGCCCAATGGCGTGGGCAGTGCCCAAGAGGGCTACCAACTGTTTGAGCGAATCAACCAAGTTTGCGCTCGTTTTCTAAACCGAACCATTCGATATTTGGGCTCGATTGAAAACGATGAACTCATTTTGTCAGCCTTGAAAAAATACCAGCCTGTTTCAGAATTTGCCCCTGGCAGCGCCGGTGCCAGAGACTTTAGGCGTTTGGCAGAAGCCGTGCGCCAACTCGAGCCCATCGAAGAGGCTTCGGGTGGCCTGCAATTTTTTGTGGAGCGTTTGGTGAAAACCAGCGCATAAACAACATGGCCAACTCCACACGCCTTTACGAACAAGTTCAAAACAACAGCGAAGCGCTGGTCATGGCTCATTTGGGCATGGTCAAGCGCGTGGCTTTGCACCTCAAAGTAAGGCTGCCGCCCTTCATGGAGCTAGACGAACTCATTCAAGTGGGCATGATTGGCCTTTTAGAAGCAGCCCGCGCCTTCGACCCCGTCAAAGGCATGGAGTTTGAGAACTTTGCCCACAGCCGTGTGCGGGGCGCCATTTTGGACGAAGTTCGCCGGCTGTCGTTTTTGCCTCGCTCGGCTGTAGCCATTAATAAGTCCCATAGCGAGGCCACCCATGAGTTGGCCGCCGAGCTGGGGCGCACCCCCACTCAAGCTGAGTTGGCCGATCACATGGGCAAAGACATTGAGCTCTTTCACAAGGAGCGCACGCAGGCCCGCAGGTTTGAAACCTACTCCATGGAAGTGGTTACTGAAGAGGTCATGAACATTGCCACTGATGCTTCACAGCAGCCCGAGGCCATTGTGGAGCATGAGCAGTTCATGGGCGCGCTCACCGATGCCATTGGTGATTTGCCTGAACGCGACCAATTGTTAATGAATTTGTATTACGTTGAAGAGCTCAACCTCAAAGAAATTGGGGAAGTTTTGGGTGTGACCGAGTCGCGGGTCAGTCAGTTGCTCACGGCGGTTGTCAAAAAGTTGCGGGGCACTTTGAAAGTCGAGCCCGCTCATGTGGCCAAACCCAAGACTGGAAAG
>JAJTGB010000017.1 GCA_021298995.1 Comamonadaceae bacterium
CCCAACTTAAGTTTGGTTTCTTGCTCGACGCTTTGCAATACGGCGCGCCACCTCACGGCGGCTTGGCCTTCGGCTTAGACCGCATCATCACCTTGATGACCGGTGCCGAGTCTATTCGCGATGTGATTGCTTTTCCCAAAACACAACGTGCTCAGTGCTTGCTCACCCAAGCGCCAAGCCCTGTGGACGAGAAGCAATTGCGCGAGTTGCACATTCGCGTGCGCAACCCCGAAGCCGTCAAGGCTTAAAGCAAAAAGGCCGCTCAAAGCGGCCTTTTTTCATGATGGCGTGAGGCCATCTTATAGATTGGCATATGCAGACTACTTGGCAGCCAAACGCCATAAAGAAGTCACTTCAGCAGCCCTAGCGGCATGCAAGGGATCGCTTTCATCTTGAGCCTTCTTGTGCTCAGCTTTGGTGTCGAGTTTGTCAATCACTTTGAGCCCAGCGACCGCAATCCATTCTTCGAGTTCTGCGCGGGTGCGCAGTCCCAAATGCTCCGCCAAGTCTGACAAGATCAACCAGCCCTCGCCCTTAAGCGTTAGATGCGCTGCCAAACCCGCCAAGAAGCCTTTCAGCATGGCGCTGTTCTCATCGTAGATGGCGCGCTCTATGGGCGCGCTGGCGCGTGCAGGCAGCCACGGGGGGTTGCACACAATGAGGGGTGCTTTGCCTTCAGGGAAGAGGTCTGCTTGGGTTAACTCAACTTTGCCTTGAAGTCCTAGTCGCTGAATATTTTCTTTGGCACAGGCCAAAGCCCGGATATCTAGGTCGGTGCCCACCACGCGCTTCATGCCACGCTTGGCCAGTACAGCAGACAACACACCCGTGCCCACACCAATGTCAAAGGCCAGTTCGGTGCTGGGTAAGGGCGCATCGGCCACCAGTTGAATGTATTCGCCCCGCACGGGTGAAAAAACGCCATAACTGGGATGAATGCGGTTGTGGGGAGCGCTACCCAGGGCAGAAATTTCCATGCCTTTTTGGTGCCACTCATGCGCACCCACCAAGCCAAGCAATTCGCGCAGTGAAGTGACGCACCCGGTGGTGCCCGCAGGACCCCAAGCTTCCTTCATGGCTTCGCGCCAATCAGGCGCCCTGCGCAAACTGATCTGACGGTCTGGATTGACCTGAATCAAGATCATGCTCAAGGTGCGTGCGCGTTGCGATTGGGCTTGGCGGTGCAAATGGAAGTTCTCTTGAGGAGAGTGCGTGACTTCGGGATTGGTTTTGGATGCGCGACGAACTTTCTTAGGCGCATCGCAACGGCGCGCCAGGGCTTGCAGCAGCAAGCGAGCATTTTGAAAATCGCCGCGCCAGAGCATGCCTGTGCCTGCGCATGCCAAGCGATATGCGCTGTCTGCGCTCAGGGTGTCGTCTGCTAAAACCACCCGCTTTGGAGTGGGTGCGCCCCGCTCGCTCTGCCAGACATCCTCACATTCATGGCCGTTTTCTTGCCAAGTGATGGTGGGTGCAACTGCTTGAAGGGCGTCTGCGGGAAGGGTGGTGGCGTCTTGACTGTGCATGGCTTGATCATAGGTGCTTCTGGGCCAATTGCTCAATCCCTTCAAGACAAGGGCAAAGTTCATGCAGAATGAATGGGCTATGCAAAATCCTGCTTTCAAAATACCTGAGTCTGTTTTGGTTGTGATTTACACCATTGAAGCCGAGGTCTTGCTCATTCGCAGGGCAGATGCAGGCACTTGGCAATCGGTCACCGGCAGCAAAGATTTTGAACATGAGACGTGGCATCAAACAGCATGTCGAGAGGTGATGGAAGAGACGGGCATTGATGCCGCACACCCACACTGCGAATTGTCTGATTGGGCGCTGGAGAATATTTATGAAATTTATCCGGCATGGCGCTTTCGATACGCACCCCATGTGAGCCACAACAAAGAACGCGTCTTTGGCTTGAAGATGGCAAAGAAAATGCCCATCCAGTTGAGCCCGCAGGAGCACACCGAATACCAATGGTTGTCTTGGCAAGAGGCGGCAGACACTTGCTTTTCTCCTTCCAATGCAGAGGCCATATTGATGCTGCCCCGTTGGCTGCAAGGCTTGCGATGAAAAAAGAGAAACCTGTTTTTTTGAAAGTGGCTACCTACAACATCCACAAAGGCGTTCAAGGCATGGGCCCTGGCCGACGGCTAGAAATTCACAATTTGGGTTTGGCCATTGAGCAGTTGGATGCTGACATTGTGTGTCTGCAAGAGGTTCGAAAAGTTCACCGGCGCGAAGAAAAGTATTTCAAACATTGGCCCGAATTGCCGCAAGCTGAATTTTTAGCGCCGCCAGGCTATCAGGCCATTTACAAAACCAATGCCGTGACGCGGCACGGTGAACATGGCAATGCCTTGCTGTCTCGCTGGCCTGTGGTCTCGCACCGGCATGAAGACATGTCAGACCACCGATTTGAGCAACGCGGTCTGTTGCACGTGGAAATTCAAGTGGGTGAGCTGCCAGTGGCATCACAAAGTAAGCTTGAAACAACATTGCCCTTGAACGTGCATGTGATCGTGGTGCACCTGGGTTTGATTCCTGCCAGCCGCGTGCGCCAAGTTCAGCAGCTACACCACTACATTGAGCGTGAAGTGCCCCAGGATTCGCCGCTGTTGGTGGCCGGGGATTTCAATGATTGGGGCACCCGTGTGACCAAAATGATGCGCACTCAGAACTTGAAGGAATGTGAAGGCGCCAAGTACCTCACTTATCCCTCGCGTTTGCCCATTGTGCAGTTAGACCATGTGTATGCCAAAGGATTGAGCCCCGTCAGTCAGATGGTGCCCCATGGCAAAATTTGGCGCCAGATGTCGGACCATTTGCCTTTGGTCGCGCAATTTGACCTATGAGAAGTCACCCTGTTCTTCGCGATGGCCACCAAATCAAACTGCTCCAAGGTGGTGCAGATTTTTTCCCTGAACTGATCCGTGCCTTGGATGCTGCGCGCTCGCACATCCAACTCGAAACCTATATTTTTGATTTTCATGGCGATGGCGCTTATGTGGCTGCAGCCTTAGAGCGGGCCGGCCGACGTGGCGTGCGGGTGTGGGTGGTGGTGGATGGTGTGGGCACGCCCAAATTGAAAGAGGAATGGCGAGCTCGGTTTGACTCAGCAGGTGTAGAGTGGCGCGTTTACTCGCCTTTAGGTACGCTCGGACTTCTCATTCCCAGTCGTTGGCGCAGATTGCATCGCAAGTTGTGCGTGGTGGATGGTCATGTGGCTTTTTGTGGCGGCATCAACATTCTGGATGATCTTTACGATCCACAACACGGCACTTTGAAATCTCCTCGCTTAGATTTTGCGGTTTGTGCCACGGGTGCTTTGGTGCAGCAAGTTCAAGAGGCCACTACGCAGCTTTGGTGGCGCATGCAAGCTGTGCGCCATGTGCGGCAGCAAAATTTTCCGGAGGCATTCAGCTCCTTCAGGGCTGCTGGCCTTCACATGCCATGGCTTCATGACACACGGCACGCGCATGGCGACACTTTGGTGGCCAAGGCGGGCTTGTTGCTCAGAGACAACCTGTTGCACCGAGGGCAAATAGAAAAAGCCTACCGGCGCGCCATTGGTTTGGCGCGGCACGACATTGTGATTGCCAATGCTTATTTCTTACCTGGCCGTAAATTGCGACAAGCCTTGGTGCATGCCGCTCTCAGAGGCGTGCGTGTGCGTTTGTTGCTACAGGGCCGTTATGAATATTTCATGCAATACCATGCGGCCAGGCCAGTCTACCGACAGATGTTGGAAGCGGGTGTCGAAATATACGAATACGCAGAAAGCTTTTTGCATGCCAAAGTGGCCGTGATTGATGCCCAACATGACAGGCCCTGGGCCACGGTGGGGTCCTCCAACCTTGACCCCTTTAGTTTGCTGCTGGCCAGGGAAGCCAATGTGGTTGTGGCAGACCCCTTCTTTGCCAAACGCTTGAGGGAGGGGCTGGAGGAGGCCATGTCGACCAAAAGCCAGCGGATCATGCCTCAATCACTCTTGGAACGTTCGCAATTTCAAAGAGCCATGGACTGGATTGCATTTGGCTTGATGCGATTGGCAATTTGGCTGACAGGCAATCGATATTGATCTTAAGTCGTGACTTGATGGCACATGCCCGTATTGTGAAAAGTGGCTTCATTCACTGGTACGATCTCGTTTTGACCATTCAAATTAGACGCTTATGAATGCTCCCACCCACTTGCCCGCTGAAGATATCGGAACGCCCGTCTCCGTGAAGATTCGCGAACGCATCCTGGCATCCCGCAAACGCTTCAATGCCAACGACAATATTGCGGAGTTTATTCAGCCCGGCGAACTCGATCAGATGTTGGACGAAGTTGCCGAAAAAATGCAGACGGTGTTGGACAGCATGGTGATCGATACCCAAAACGATCACAACACCCAAGACACTGCACGCCGTGTGGCCAAGATGTACTTGAAAGAAGTCTTCAAAGGCCGCTACGTCGAAAGCCCTGAAGTTACGGAATTCCCCAATGCCGAGCACCTCAACGAACTCATGATTGTGGGTCCTATTACGGTTCGCAGTGCTTGCAGTCACCACCTCTGTCCAGTAATTGGTCAAATTTGGATTGGTGTTTTGCCCAACGAACACACCAACGTCATTGGCCTTTCCAAGTACGCTCGGCTGGCTGAGTGGATCATGGGCCGCCCCCAAATTCAAGAAGAAGCTGTGGTGCAGTTGGCAGACTTGATTCAGCGCAAAACACAACCCGATGGTTTGGCAATCGTCATGGAAGCTAGCCATTTCTGCATGGGCTGGCGCGGTGTCAAAGACATGGATAGCAAAATGATCAACTCTGTCATGCGGGGTGTGTTCTTAAAAGATGCCAACTTGCGTCGTGAGTTCTTGGCGTTAATTCCTAGAAAGGCCTGATCATGTTAGTTCGATTACTTTATGCCAGCCGCGTGGTAGATCCACAGCCCAATGTCATTGAATCTATTCTGGCGCAATCCAGACAATTCAACCCTAGCACAGGCATTACCGGTATTTTGGTTTACAGCGGCGATATCTTTTTACAGGCCATCGAAGGCGGTCGCCAAGCTGTCAGTGAACTTTATGGTCACATTCAAAAAGACCCTCGCCACAAGCAAGTTGTGCTTTTGCATTACGAAGAAATATCACAGCGTCGTTTCAGTGGTTGGACCATGGGGCAAGTCGATGTCTCTCGTGTCAACACCAGCATCTTGCTGAAATACTCCGAGCGCGCTGAGCTTGATCCTTACAGCGTTTCGGGTTCTGTCTCTTTGGCATTGCTCGAAGAACTCATGGCCACAGCCTCCATCATTGGGCGTGCTTGATGTTTGTTTGATTGGCTGCGATTTTTCTAGCAGTCCGAGCCAACGCAAACCCATCGTGGTTGCGTTAGGCAGCATGCAACGCGGTCTGGTCAAGCTTGACCGCTTGGAAAAATTTGTCACGCTGGACGCTTTTCTAAACTTTTTAAATGCACCTGCACCGTCGGGCAAGCGGTGTGTTGGCGGCTTTGATTTGCCTTTTGGTTTGCCTCGCGAGTGGGTTGAACACATGCAATGGCCGCTCACATGGCCCGAATGCATGGACCGCTATGCCGCTCACTCTCGCGAAGAGTTGCGCCAATTGTTCAAACAGTTTTGCGACAGTCGGCCAGCGGGGTCTAAGTTTGCACACCGCGCAACCGACCTGCCTGCAGGTTCCAGCCCCTCGATGAAATGGGTCAACCCACCAGTTGCCTGGATGATGCATGCGGGCGTGCCCTTGCTGCGAGCTGCGCATTGGACTTTGCCAGGGATGTGCGAGGGCCATCCCGATCGCGTGGCCTTAGAGGCCTACCCAGGCCTACTTGCGAGAGAAATTGTGAAACAGCGCAGCTACAAGAGCGACGACAAGTCCAAACAAACGCCCGACCGCTGGATGGCTCGCAAAGACATTTTGCATGCACTCGATTTGGGTCAAACCAAATTGGGTTTGCGGCTTAAGCTCAGCGCGGCGCAGCACGATACTTTGTTGCTGGATGGCTCGGGCGATTCTTTGGATGCCGTGCTGTGCATGGTGCAGGCGGCGTGGGCGCAGCAACAGCAAGAAGCTGGGGCTTCAAAGGGGCCTTATGGCTTGCCCAAGTTTGACCCTCTTGAAGGTTGGATTGTGAGCGCCTCAAGCCTTTAGTGATCGCAAGGCTTGAATGGCCTCTGTGTCGTTCCGATACAAGCTCACTTGACTCTCTGGGCCCAACTCACCTGCCAATTTGAGGGCTTTTTCTACGGGCAGTTTGATGCCGCTGATGTGCAACTGTATGCCGCTGCGAGTGAGGTATTGACGAAGTTGCTGAAGTGTCTCAACGCCGGTGGCATCAATGCGGTTGATGGGTTGCGCAAACAGGCACACATGTTGAATATGCGCTTGCCCGCGGAGTTGCTCTGTCACGTATTTTTCAAAACTGCTGGCGGCTGCAAAGTCTAGCTCTGCGTCCATTCGAATGGCAAACACATGAGGTGCCAGGGGTGGCAATTGCCACAAGTGACGGTCGCGCAAACTGCCATCTTCGTGCAAGCCCACTTCAATGATGCGAGGATGCAATCGGGTGTGCAAAAAGTGACTGAGGCCAAACAGAACACCTGCTAAAACGCCCCAATAAATTCGAGGTGCACTGAGCAAGGTGATGCCAAAAGTCAGACCTGCTGTGACAGCTTCCATGCGTGCCATTCGCCAGAGTTTGACAAAGGCCATGGGCTGAATGAGGCTGGAGACCGCCAAGATCACAATGGCGGCCAATACGGCGCGTGGCACATGAAAAAGCGCTGGCGCTGCAAAGACAGCCAAAAGCACGAATGACGTGGTGCCCACCACAGCCCAGCCTGTTTGGGCACCCGCAGCCAGATTGATGGCTGACCGAGAGAAGGATGTGCTGGTGGCAAAACTGCCGCTCAAACCCGACACAATTTTGGCCAAGCCCTGCCCAATCAAGTCTTGGTTCTCTTGCCAGACGGTGCCCTCTTTTTGGTTCTCTGTTTTGGCACAAGAAGCGGCCTCTAAAAAACTGACCAACGCAATTAAAACAGCAGGGCCGACCAGAAAGCCCAATTCTTCCAAAGAGGGTAAATTGGGTAAGGACAGGCTCGGTAGATCAGATGGCAAAGCGCCAATCACTGAGCCCCCATTGGCGGCATAGCCCATGGCATAGCTGACAGCCGCACTGACCGCAACCACCAACATGATGCTAGGCCATTTGGGCGCCCATTTTTTGGCTAAAAACAAAGCAGCCAAACTGGCAGCGCCAAAAGCCACATCGGTCCATAGGAAAGAGCCACCAGATTGCCAACCTGTGAGGGCGGGCAATTGTGAGGCCATGATCAACAGGCCTGCTGCTTGCGTGAAACCCATCATGACCGGCGAGCTGATGAGGTTCAAAAGCCAACCATAACGAAACACGCCCATCATCAATTGCAAAGTGCCTGCCATCAAGGCCAGCCAGATGGCCAAGTGAACCCAATGCCCACTGCTAGGCTGGGCCATGCCTGTGAGAGAGGCGCTAATCAAGATGCATGTGAGCGCAGAGGGTCCGATGGACAGGCGGGTAGAGCCGCCCCACATCACGCCAATCAAAGCCGGCAAGAGCGCGGCATAAAGGCCCGTGACCAAAGGCATGCCAGCCAATGCCGCATACGCAACAGACTGCGGCACCATGAGCAGCGCCACTGAAAATCCGGCGGTCCACTCTTGCCTAAAAAGCGCGGGCGTTAAGCGCGGCCATTGGAGGAACGGAAACAAAGCCTTGAAGGAGTTCATGTTGCAATGCGTCGATCAGTGGGCTCTGGAGCAAGATTCACTGCATCGCCTCCTGGCGATACGGGCGACACACTGGGCAATTCAAATTTCGGGCCGTGTTCATGGTTTGCCATTCCATGTGCTGGGCATTGAACATCATGAGCTTGCCCTGAAGGCTGCTGCCCATGCCACTCAATATTTTCAGCGCTTCGGTGGCTTGCATGCTGCCAATCACCCCCACCAAGGGCGCCAAGACGCCCATGGTGGCGCAGCGAGTTTCTTCAAAACTTTGGCTGGGCGGAAACACGCAGGCGTAGCACGGTGAGTGCGCTTGGCGTGTGTCGTAAACCGCCACCTGACCATCTAGGCGCAAAGCCGCGCCCGAAACCAAGGGTTTGGCAAATTGGGCACAGGTGTGGTTGATCATTTGGCGTGTTTCAAAATTGTCCGTGCAGTCCAACACCACATCGGCCATGGGCACGCATTGGGCAAGCAAGGCCGCGTCTGCTTTTTGGGCATAGCAGCTCACACGCACGTCTGGATTGATGGCTAACATGGCCGTTTGAAGCGATGCTACTTTGGCTTGCCCCACACGGTTTTGCGCATGCGCAATTTGGCGTTGGAGGTTGGTGACATCGACATGATCGTGATCGACCAAGCTGATATGGCCCACCCCTGCGCTGGCCAAATAAAGTGCGGCAGGTGAGCCTAGGCCGCCTGCGCCAACGATGAGCGCATGAGATTGAGAGACCTTCTCCTGACCTTCCACGCCCCATTCATCTAAAAGAATGTGGCGCGAGTAACGCAGCAGCTGATCGTCCCTCATGGGCGATTACTTGTCTTTTTTCTCTACTTTGCGCTCAGCCAAAGTGGCACTGGCCTTGACGGGCAAGCCTTTGAGTTGATTGAGGGCTTGGATGAGTTGGAAGTCTTTGTCAGATCCAAATTCGGGCGGACGTCTTTCGGACTCAGGTTTTTTGGCATCTTCTTCTAATTTTTTGAGTGCAGCTTCCCTGGCTTTTTGGCGTTCTTCATTTTTCTTTTCAGCTTCTTGGCCATTGCCAAGGTGCTTTTCTAAATCGGCCTCGCGCGTGCGCAAAGCTGCAAAGACATTGCCGTTTTCAGTTTCATCCAGCATGACATCGGGCAGGATGCCCTTGGCTTGAATCGATTGGCCATTGGGGGTGTAGTAGCGGGCCGTGGTGAGCTTCAAAGCGGTATCGGGACCCAGCTGGCGAACCGTTTGAACGGAACCTTTGCCAAATGTTTGACTGCCCATGATGGTGGCACGTTTGTGATCTTGAAGTGCGCCCGCCACAATTTCACTGGCGGAGGCGGAGCCTTCATTGACCAAGACCACCAAAGGAATTTTTTTCAATTTACCCTGTGTGTTTTGGGTGAGGCGTTGTATGGGGTCGTTGTCTGCGTTCCGGCGCCAAAACTGGGGCGCTGCTTTGTACACAAATTTGCTTTCTGCCAATTGGCCATTGGTGGAAACCACGGTGACGTTTTCTGGCAAGAAAGCGGCAGACAAGGCCACTGCGGCATCCAAAAGACCACCGGGGTCGTTGCGCAAATCAAGCACCAAGCCTTGGAGCTTGGGGTCTTGCTTCAACATGTCTTCGAGTTTTTTGGAGAAATCTTCTACCGTTCTTTCTTGGAACTGAGAAACCCGAATCCAGCCATATCCTGGCTGAACCAATCTGGCTTTGACAGATTGGGTTTTGATTTCTTCACGAACAATGGTGACTGTGAAAGTGCGGCTTTCGTCTTTGCGGAAAATGGTGAGGACCACTTTGGTGTTGGGTTCACCCCGCATGCGCTTGACCGCATCGTTCATGGACAAACCTTTGACGATGGTCTCGTCAATTTTGGTAATGAGGTCGTTGGTTTTCAAGCCGGCACGATCGGCTGGAGAGCCTTCAATGGGGGACACCACTTTGACCACGCCTTCTTCTTGCGTGATCTCAATGCCCACACCCACAAAGCGCCCGGAGGTGCCCTCGCTGAATTCTTTGAAGCTTTTCTTGTCGAAGTATTGAGAGTGCGGGTCGAGGCTGGAGACCATGCCAGAGATGGCTTCGGTAATGAGCTTTTTCTCGTCGACTGTTTCGACATAGTCGCTTTTCACCATGCCAAACACGGCCGCCAATTGTTGGAGTTCTTCAAGCGGCAAGGGCGCAAAGGCACCTCGCGCCGTGGTTTGAAGCGAAATGGTGGTGAGCGCGCCCGCTAAAGCGCCAATGCTGAGCCAACCTGCGATTTTCAATTTCTGTCCCATGTGCTTGACCCCTTAGGTCTCCTTTTTATCCAATATACACCCTGACAGTCTTCTTTGTGCGAGTCGGGTGATGTCGGCTTGGGTAAATTAAGCTTTGCCTTGGCTGGCCACAGCAGCCGCAGCCTTTGCCGCTGCTTCTGCATCACCCAGGTAATAGTGTCGAATGGGCTTCAAGTTGGCGTCCAGTTCATAGACCAAGGGGATGCCATTGGGAATGTTCAAGTTCACGATGTCGGTATCGGAAATGTTGTCCAAGTACTTGATCAAGGCTCGGATGGAGTTGCCATGCGCTGCCACCACGATCTGTTTGCCAGCCTTGATGGCGGGTGCCATGGACTCGTTCCAAAACGGCATGACTCGGTCTACCGTGTCTTTCAGGCACTCTGTGAGTGGAATATCCTGAGGCTTTAGCTTGGCATAGCGCAGGTCGGAGCGCTCACAGCGGGGGTCGGATGCTTCTAACGCAGGCGGCGGGGTGTCGTAGCTGCGGCGCCAAACCAAAACTTGCTCATCGCCAAACTTTTTAGCGGTCTCAGCTTTGTTCAGTCCTTGAAGGGCGCCGTAGTGACGCTCGTTCAGGCGCCAGCTGTGGTGCACAGGCAGCCATTGACGATCCATGGCATCCAGGGTGTGCCACAAGGTGTGAATGGCACGTTTCAGAACGCTGGTGTAGGCTAGGTCAAACTCGTAGCCCCCAGCTTTGAGCAAGCGGCCAGCGGTTTGAGCTTGCTCAATACCCGTGGGCGTGAGGTCAACGTCAGTCCAGCCGGTGAAGCGATTTTCTAAATTCCAAGTGGACTCGCCGTGGCGAATAAGAACGAATTTGTACATGGTCAAAGGATTTATCAAGAAAGAAATGCGGGATCACGCCCAGCATTTTAGAATTCGAATCTCGCATGTCTTCTTGAATTAGACTGCAAATGAACTTTTTAAGGGTTTTTTGTGAATTTTTTGATTGAAAACTGGATGTTGGTCGCCGTCGCAGCGGGTTCTGCCTTGGCTTTGTTTTTGCCAACCATCACCAAAGGTGCTGCTGGCGGGGTTGAGCCCACAGAGGCTGTTTTGCTCATCAACCGCGAAAAAGCGGTTTTGATTGATGTGTGTGAGCCCGCTGAATATGCGCAGGGGCATGCAATGGGTTCCAAGAACATCCCATTGGGTCAACTGGAGAGCCAACTGCCGCTGTTGGTCAAAAACAAGAGTTTGCCGGTGATCTTGGTGTGCCAAGTTGGCGGTCGCGCCAGTCGTGCTGCCTCGCAGGCGAAAAAATTGGGCTACGAACGTGCGCAGGCCTTGTCGGGTGGCTTGAAAGCTTGGCGCGAAGCCAGTTTGCCCGTCGAAAAAGCTTGATCGAATCTGAAAAAGAGATCGATCTGTTTAAGTATTTGAGTATTGAATTGGAAAAGTCATGCCCCACGTGAAGATGTACACCACTGCTGTCTGCCCTTATTGCGTTAGAGCCAAACAAATTTTGAAGGCCAAGGGCGTGACCGACATTGAAGAAATCAGGATAGACACCCAGCCTGAAATTCGCGAACACATGATGAGCATCACGGGCCGCAGAACAGTTCCGCAAATTTTTATTGGCGAGACCCACGTTGGGGGCTGCGACGATTTAATGGCCCTCGACGCCAAAGGCGGCTTGATGCCACTTCTGCAAGCCAGTTAAATCCATCAGCTTAAGCATTTTTGGCCCCTTTCCGTATCGGTCATAATGCTTGCAATCTCTCGGCAGGGGCTTTTCAAGCGGCCGAAGGGAAAATCACTTTTAAACAAGAGTTTTTATGTCAGAAGCAAGCACCCCTGTGTTCCAAATCCAGCGCGTTTACTTGAAAGAAGCGTCTTTGGAGCAACCAAACTCTCCTGCCATCTTGCTTGAGCAACAACAACCTTCAGTCGATATTCAGTTGGGTGTTGAAGCCAACCAAGCTGCTGACGGTGTGTTTGAAATCTGCGTCACTGCCACTGTGCACACCAAAATTGAAGACAAAACCGTGTTCTTGGTAGAGTGCAAGCAAGCTGGTATTTTTGAAATTCGCAATTTGCCCGAAGACCAAATGGGCTCTGTCATGGGTATCGCTTGCCCTCAAATTATTTACCCCTACTTGCGTGGCAACGTGGCCGACATGGTCACACGTGCTGGCTTCCCACCCGTGCACTTGGCCGAAATTAATTTCCAAGCCATGTACGAGCAGCAACAAGCTGAAGCGGCAGAAAAAGCGGCAGCACCGCAAGTCCAGTAATTGACTTCGAGGCCCCCAACTTGAGCCTGAAGATCGCGGTCATCGGGGCAGGTGCTTGGGGCACAGCGCTGGCCGTCAGCGCCAGTCGGCATGCAGCAGGTCATCAGGTTCAACTCTGGACGCGTGACCCTGTTGCTGCCAAAGAGATGCAATTGCAAGGCCGCAACCAGCGGTACTTGCCTGAAATTGAATTCCCCAATGCCTTGCAATGCACCAGTTCGGATGTTTCGCAATTGGCTTCATGGGCTGCGGCCCACGACCTGATTGTGATTGGCACGCCCATGTCGGCGCTGCGCAGCATGTTGCAAACATTGCAAAATGTGCAAGTGCCTGTGGCTTGGCTTTGCAAAGGGTTTGAAGCGGCTTCGCCCTCCATTGAATCGGGCGCCATGCCGCACGAGGTTTGCCAACAAGTTGCACCCCATTTGATGTCGGGCGCATTGAGCGGGCCCAGCTTTGCATTGGAAGTGGCGCGCGGTCAGCCTACCGCGCTGGTGGCTGCCAGTGCCCATGCCGCGGTACGACAAATCTTGGTAGAGGCTTTTCACAGCCCCAGTTTGCGTGTCTATGCCAACGACGACATGGTGGGCGTCGAGGTGGGCGGCGCCGTGAAAAATGTGCTGGCCATTGCCACCGGATTGTGTGATGGCCTGCACTTGGGTTTGAATGCGCGGGCTGCATTGATCACCCGAGGCTTGTCAGAAATGACTCGACTGGGCATGGCCTTGGGTGCCAAAGCAGAAACCTTCATGGGCTTGTCTGGCTTGGGCGATTTGGTGCTCACAGCCACTGGCGATTTGAGCCGCAATCGCAAGGTCGGGCTGTTGCTGGCGCAGGGTATGGACTTGCAGCAAGCGGTTCAATCCTTGGGCCATGTAGCCGAGGGTGTTTACAGCGCTCGCACCGTGGTCAAACGGGCACAGGCGCTGGGCATTGAGATGCCCATTGCTCAGGGTGTGGTGGCCTTGCTAGACGGCCATTTAAAACCCTCTGAAGCCGTGGCAGCGCTTATGGGACGAGACGCCAAGGGCGAAACGAACTAAAAATTTTGAAATTAGACGGGTGTGAAAGACAGTCGCACGTAGATGGGTGCGAAAGCTTCAGCTTGGGTAATTTCAATGAGCGTTTCTTTGGCCAACTCCAGCAGGGCAATGAAGGTAACGACCAAGACGGGCGTGCCTTTGCTGGGATCAAACAGGTTTTCAAACTCGACAAACTTGCGGCCTTGAAGGTGCTTCAAAACAATGCTCATGTGCTCGCGCACACTGAGCTCTTCACGGGTAATTTTGTGGTGTTGAACCAGCTTGGCGCGTTTCAAAATGTCGCGCCAAGCTTCTTGCAGTTCTACCAAGTGCACATCGGGGAAGCGCGGTTGCAGACTTTGCTCAATGTAGACCTGAGCCTTTAAAAAGTCGCGACCGTATTGAGGTAAATTGCCCAATTGCATGGAGGCCATTTTCATTTGCTCGTACTCCAGCAAACGACGAACCAATTCGGCGCGGGGGTCTTCTGGCTCTTGGCCCTCTGCTACTTTTTTGGGTGGCAGCAACATGCGTGATTTGATCTCAATCAGCATGGCGGCCATGAGCAAATATTCTGCGGCCAACTCCAAGTTGTGCTCGCGAATTTCATCGACATAACTCAGGTACTGGCGGGTGACCGCCGCCATCGGAATGTCGAGAATGTTGAAATTTTGCTTGCGAATCAAGTACAACAACAAGTCCAGAGGACCTTCAAAGGCCTCTAGAAAAACCTCCAATGCATCGGGTGGGATGTAGAGGTCGTTGGGCATGGAAAACAAAGGCTCGCCATACAAACGAGCCACTGCCACATGGTCAATGACCTCGGGCAAACCCGCCGTGTTTTCAAGGGCCGGCAGAAGCTCTGGGGGAGCGGCGGTGTTTTCCAAAAGATTCAACCTTTGGTTTGATAGACGTAGGGCTTTTGGGCCACACGGCCTGAATTGAATTCCTTCAAGACATGGCGGTCAACAGAGGCGTCCCACAGCAAGGCACGGGCTTCTTTTTGCGCTGCGTCAAGGTGAGGCCGATCTGCCTTGAGCTGTTCAATGAACTGGGTGGTGTCGGATTGGTAGTCTGGACGACGGAAAAAATGCAAGAGCGACATGGCAAAGCGCTTTCTAATGAATTGAGGCTTATTTTAGCGTTGCTGAGTCAGGGTTTTTCTGACAAAACGGCTACTTCAAGGGCCACTTCAAGGGCCGAAGGCCAATCTGGCCAAACATTGGGGCCCATTGCGCTGAGCAAGCCGGTTCTTCGAGCAATGTCCAGTGGTTGGTGATGAAGCCCACAAATGATCAGCTTGACCTGCTTTTTTTGGCAGTTCTTGGCCAGAGCCAACAAGGCGTCTGCGCCAGAAGAATCGATGTAAATCAAATTTTTGAGGTCCAACACCACTGATTTTTGTGGCAAATTTTCTTCGATGGCTTCCACCAGTTTGACCGCGCCAAAGAACAAGGCCCCATAAAACCGATACGCACTCACCTGTCCATGCTGGTTCTGGAGCAAGGGGCTGTCAGTCGGTCCCAAAGGCTCAACACGGCTCAGGTTGGAAATTCGGTAAATGAAGGTGAGGCAGGCAGCAAACAAACCAAACTCGATAGCCACTGTGAGGTCGACCACGATGGTGAGCAAAAATACCGCCAACAAGGTGATGCGGTAAGGCATTCGGAACTGTTGCAAATCTTTGAAAGCATGCCATTCACCCATGTTCCAAGCCACAAACATCAAGATGGCCGCCAGTGCGGGCAAAGGCACGTGATTGGCCAATGGCGCTGCCACCCACACCACCGCCAACAAAACCAATGCGTGCACCATACCCGCAATGGGTGAACGACCACCACTTTTGACGTTGGTGACCGTGCGCGCAATGGTGCCAGTGGCGGGCATGCCACCGAAAAAGGGGGTGACAAAATTGGCCACGCCTTGGGCCATGAGTTCTTGGTTGGGGTTGTGCTTGTCGCCAATGAGGCCATCGGCAATGCGGGCGCACAGCAAAGACTCAATGGCACCCAGCAGTGTCAAGGTAAAGATGGGCATGCTCAAGTGCTGCAGGTTGGCCAAGCTGAACTCAGGCCAGACAAAACTGGGCAACTCTGATGGAATGCCGCCAAATTTACTGCCGATGGTTTCGACTGGCAGTTGCAGTAAGGATGCGATCAAGGTGGCAGCAATGAGGGCCACGATGGAGCCAGGCACCACTTGCAAAATGCGTCTAAGTCCCTTCAAGGGGGCGTGGCCTTGTGGGGCCGAGAACAGCCGCTGCCACACCACAATCAGGGCCAATGAGCCGCATGCCAATGCCAATGCGGGGGCTTGCAAGGTGGGCAGCGCTTCATGCAAGGTTCGCAAAATGCCAAAAAAATCGGCAGGCATGTTGTTGACCTGAAGCCCCAAAAAATCTTTCACTTGCGACAACATGATTAACACGGCAATGCCGTTGGTAAAACCAATGATCACCGCCACGGGGATGAAGCGGATGAGGTTGCCCAATTTGAGCAAGCCCATGACAAAGAGCAAGACACCCGATGCAGCTGTGGCCAGAATGAGGTTGGCCAGGCCATAGCGTTCTAAGATGCCATACACAATGACAATGAAGGCGCCTGCTGGGCCGCCAATTTGGACCTTGCTGCCCCCCAGTGCAGAAATGATGAAGCCCGCAATGATGGCGGTGAACAAGCCCGCTTCGGGTTTGAGGCCTGAGGCAATGGCAAACGCCATGGCCAATGGCAAAGCAACCACACCGACGGTAAAGCCTGCTGCAATGTCTGAGCCCAACTGTTCGCGGGTATAACCCTTCAAAGAGTCGACAAGCTTGGGGCGAAAGAAAAATGCCATGCCGCAGTGTAGCGCTGGGAAAGACCTAATGCCTAACTTGCTGAAAGAGCTTTGTCAGTGAATGCGCATGCCAGGTTTTGCGCCTGGCCATGGATTCAGGACATAAATGCCGGGCTCGGCTTTTTCATCTGCATGGCTGGCGGCCAACACCATGCCTTCAGACACGCCAAACTTCATTTTGCGAGGCGCCAAATTGGCCACCATGACGGTGAGCTTGCCCACCAAATCTTCAGGCTTGTAAACGCTGGCAATACCGCTGAACACATTGCGGTGTTTGCCTTCGCCCACATCCAGGGTGAGGCGCAAGAGTTTGGTCGAGCCTTCAACGGCTTCGCATTGCACAATTTGAGCAATGCGCAAATCGATCTTGGCAAAGTCGTCGATGGAAATGGTGGGCGCAATGGCTTCGCCGCCTGGCAGAGGCGCAGCCTCTACCACGGGTTCGGGGGCTTCGAACAATGAATCAAGCATGGCCACATCAACGCGTTGCATCAAGTGCTTGTAATCGTTGATGGCGTGGCCAGCACCTAGTGAAGCCTTCACATCTGTGAAGTTCATGGCATCGATGTTCAAGAACTTTTCCACGTTGCTGGCCAAAGAAGGCAGTACGGGTTTGAGCATGACACTGAGCAAGCGGAAGGCTTCAATGCACGTGGTGCAAACGTCGTGCAGGCGTGCGTCCATGCCTTCTTGCTTGGCCAATTCCCAAGGCTTGTTTTGGTCCACGTACTCGTTCACGCGGTCTGCCAGCAACATGATTTCGCGCAAGGCTTTGGCGAAATCGCGCTCATCGTAAAGCCTGGCGACGGGCGCCACGCCTTCGTGCAATTGCTTGAGCAAAGCTTGACCATCGGCGGAAACATCGCCCAACTTGCCACCCAAGCGCTTGGCAATGAAGCCTGCTGCGCGCGATGCAATGTTGATGTACTTGCCCACCAAGTCTGAGTTGACGCGGGCCATGAAGTCCTCAGGGTTGAAGTCGACGTCTTCGTTGCGGCCGTTCAACTTGGCAGCGATGTAATAACGCAGCCATTCGGGGTTCATGCCCAGCTTCAAATACTTGAGGGGGTCGAGGCCGGTGCCGCGGCTCTTGCTCATCTTCTCGCCGCTAACGGTTAAGAAGCCGTGCACATACACCGCGTTGGGCGTTTTGCGACCGCTGAAATGCAGCATGGCGGGCCAGAATAGCGTGTGGAAATACGTGATGTCTTTGCCAATGAAGTGGTACTGCTCTACGTTGGGGTTGCTGATGTAGGCGTTGTAGTCCACCCCGATCTTGCCCAAATAGTTTTTGAGCGAGGCCAAATAACCAATAGGTGCGTCAAGCCACACGTAAAAATATTTGCCGGGTGCGTCGGGAATTTCAATGCCGAAGTAGGGCGCATCGCGGCTGATGTCCCAGTCTCCCAGGCCGCCTTGACCTTGTTCGTCTTTGGCAAACCATTCTTTGATTTTGTTCAGCACTTCAGGCTGCAAGCGGCCTGTGTCGTGCGTCCATTTTTCTAAGAACGCTACGCAGCGTGGGTCTGACAATTTGAAGAAGTAGTGCTCGGATTGTTTCAGTACTGGCGTGGCACCGGACAAAGCCGAGTAGGGGTTTTTCACTTCGGTGGGCGAGTACACCGCACCACACGATTCGCAGCTGTCGCCATATTGATCTTTGGCGCCGCACTTGGGGCATTCGCCCTTGATGAAGCGATCGGGCAAGAACATCGACTTTTCAGGATCAAAGAACTGCTCAATGGTTTTGGTGGCTATGAGACCCGCGGCTTTGAGGTCGCGGTAAATTTGTTGGGCCAGTTCGTGGTTCTCGGGGCCGTCAGTGGAATGCCAATTGTCAAAGGCGATGTGAAAACCATCCAGGTAAGGCTTGCGACCGGCCGCAATGTTGGCCACAAACTGCTGAGGCGTGATGCCTGCTTTTTCGGCGGCAATCATGATGGGGGCGCCGTGCGCGTCGTCGGCACACACAAAGTGCACCTCATGACCTTGCATGCGCTGCGCACGAACCCAAGTATCGGCTTGGATGTACTCCATGATGTGACCGATGTGGAAATTGCCATTGGCGTAGGGCAAAGCGGTCGTGACAAATAGTTGTCGCTTGGCAGCAGGGAGGTTCGAAACAGTCGAGGCAGACATGAGGGGTCAATTTGTAGGGGAATCCTCGATTTTATGGGCTTCGGCCCCCCGATGTCGCTAAACTTCCGGCCATTCGCAGAAAGTTTCACATGTCGACCCCAGAACAACTCCAAAAAGCCCTCGAATCCGTCATCGACCCCAACACCGGCAAAGATTTCGTCTCCACCAAAGCCCTGAAAAACCTGGTGGTGGATGGCGGCAATGTGGCCTTCGATGTCGAGTTGGGCTATCCCGCCAAGAGCCAAATTCCTGCACTGCGCAATGCCCTCATTGCGGCGGCCAAACAGGTCCCTGGCGTGACCAATGTGTCGGCCAATGTCACCACCAAAATTGTGGCTCACGCAGCCCAGCGCGGCGTGGCCTTGTTGCCCCAAGTGAAAAACATCGTGGCTGTGGCCTCTGGCAAAGGTGGCGTAGGCAAGAGCACCACCGCGGTCAATTTGGCGCTGGCATTGGCCGCTGAAGGCGCCAGTGTGGGCCTGCTCGATGCCGATATTTACGGCCCCAGCCAGCCCATGATGATGGGCATTGAAGGCCGCCCCGAAAGCGAGGACGGCAAAACCATGGAACCCATGGAAAACTATGGCGTTCAAGTGATGTCGATTGGCTTCTTGGTGAACCAAGACGAAGCCATGATTTGGCGCGGCCCCATGGCCACGCAGGCGCTAGAGCAGCTGCTGCGCCAGACCAACTGGAAAGACTTGGACTATTTGATCATCGACATGCCACCCGGCACCGGTGACATTCAGCTAACACTCAGCCAACGCGTGCCCATGACGGGCGCTGTGATTGTGACCACACCCCAAGACATCGCTTTGCTCGATGCCAAAAAGGGGATCAAGATGTTTGAAAAAGTGGGCGTGCCTATTTTAGGCATTGTGGAAAACATGGCGGTTCACGTCTGCACCAACTGTGGCCATGTGGAACATATTTTTGGCGCCGATGGTGGCAAGAAAATGGCCGAGAACTACCAAATGGATTACCTGGGAGCCCTGCCATTGAATATGGAAATTCGTTTGCAAGCTGACAACGGCAAGCCCACGGTGGTGGCCGATCCCGATGGCGAAGTGGCGGGCATTTACAAGTCGGTAGCGCGCCAAGTGGCCATCAAAATTGCGGCCAAGGCCAAAGACTTTTCTGCCAAGTTCCCCACCAT
>JAJTGB010000137.1 GCA_021298995.1 Comamonadaceae bacterium
GAAGGCAAAACCATGTGCAGTTTGTGCAGTCGTTTGCGCCGCGGCATTTTGTACAAAGTGGCAGGCCAACTCAAATGCAACAAGCTGGCCTTGGGTCACCACCGCGATGACATGCTGCAAACCTTTTTCCTCAACATGTTTTTTGGCGGCAAACTCAAAGGCATGCCGCCCAAGCTTCTGAGCGACAACGGCGAGTTCATGGTCATTCGGCCCTTGGCGCACGTGGCCGAAGCCGACCTGTCGCGCTGGGCCGAGCACCGTCAGTTCCCCATCATTCCTTGCACTTTGTGCGGCAGCCAACAGAACCTGCAGCGCGTGCAAATTGGCAACATGATTCGCGAATGGCAAAAGAAATTTCCGGGCCGAATTGAAAACATGTTCTCCGCTTTGCAAAATGTGGTGCCCTCGCATTTGATGGACGCCAACTTGCACGATTTTAAAAATCTCAAAATCACAGGCCTGCCAAGCGATGAGGGCGACAAAGCATTTGACGAAGAGAGCTTTGAAGCGCCCAATGTGATGGCCAGCTTGCAAGGTGTGCAAGTGGTAAAACTTTAATTCTGACCATTCCCTTTTTGTTCAACCTCAAAATGAAAGTGCAAACCATGTCACGTCATTTCAAGTTATGGACTCTCCTGTTTGCCACCTTGTGCGTGGCATTTCTCACTGGCTGCAGCACAGTTCGCGTCATTGAAAGTCAGGTTCAAACCAACGCTCAGTGGCTGCCGCAAAGTCCTGCGCCCGCCAAAGCTCAATTTAGACTGGAGCGACTACCAGCAGACGTCAACAACATGCAAGCCGGTTGGGCCGAAGTTGAACTTGTGTCTGCACTAGCCCCCTTGGGTTGGACGCGCAACGATGTCGACGCGCAGTACAGCGTTTGGATTGGTGTGCGCACTGCCGAATTCATCACTGACACTTGGGGTCGTCCTATACGGGGGCCATGGATCAATCATGTCTACATTGGCGCAGGCACCGGTTTTCGCCCGCGGCGCGGTAGCGCTGGTGTTGGTTGGACTTTGATGACGCCGGTCTACCCAAGCGTGCGGCATGGTTTTCCGCCTACTGTGAGCTACGCCCAAGAAGTGAGCATCATCATTCGCGACCTCTCCACCAGCCAAGTGGTTTACCAAACCAAGGCCACACACGAAGGACCTTGGGCCGATCACCCCAATATTTTGCGTCCCATGATTTCTGCTGCGCTGCAGGGCTTCCCCAGTCCCAGTACTGTCAAAAGGCGCGTTGACATTCCCATTTCTAAGTAAATGCAAGCAACCCGTATTCTGGCCATTCGACATGGTGAAACCGCTTGGAACGTCGACACTCGCATTCAAGGCCACTTAGATATTCCTCTCAACGCCAAAGGTCTGTGGCAAGCCGAACAACTGGCCAAAACCTTGGCTACTCAAGACCCCTTGCACGCGGTGTACTCCAGCGACCTACAGCGAGCGCACCAAACAGCCACTGCGGTGGCTGTTCAGCAAGGCCTTGAAGCCATCAGCCACCGTGGTCTGCGCGAGCGTGGCTTTGGCGCGTTTGAAGGCAAAACCTTTGCTGAAATTGAGCAAGACTTGCCTGAAGATTCTCTGAAGTGGCGCAAACGCGATCCGCATTGGGCACCGCCCCATGGCGGTGAATCTTTGGTCATGCTGGAACAACGCATTCGTCAAACACTGGACGAGTTGGCAGCCAAGCACATGGGCCAGCACATTGCCTTGTTTGCACACGGTGGTGTGATGGACATCTTGTACCGCATTGCCACCCAGCAAGATTTGCAAGCGCCGCGCACTTGGTCACTCACCAACACCGCCATCAACCGTTTGTTGTGGACACCCGAGAGCGTGACCTTGGTGGGCTGGGCCGACACATCGCATTTGGGCGAAGACTCGCGCGACGAATACTGAAGCGCTGCGCTGGTATCTCTTTATTCTTGTATAAAACTCTTTGGCGGCGTGACGCCCAAATGACGATAAGCCGCCAGGGTCGCGGTTCTGCCGCGGGGTGTGCGTTGCAAGAAACCTTGTTGAATGAGATAAGGCTCAATCACATCCTCAATGGTGTCGCGCTCTTCACCTATGCTGGCCGCAATGTTGTCTAGCCCCACTGGGCCACCATCAAAACGGTGAATGACGGCTTCCAACAATTTGCGGTCCATCAAATCGAAACCTTCGGGGTCCACATCGAGCATGGCCAGCGCGCGTTTGGCAATGTCGTGTGTGATGTGGCCCACGCCTTTGACGTCGGCGTAATCGCGAACTCTTCTCAGCAATCGGTTGGCAATGCGCGGTGTGCCCCTTGAGCGTTTGGCAATTTCTTCGCCGCCGGCCGCATCCATGGGTGCTTTGAGCAGGCTGGCACTGCGCGTCACAATGCGCGCCAATTCTTCGGGGGTGTAAAACTCCAAGCGCGACACAATGCCAAAGCGGTCGCGCAGTGGGTTGGTGAGCATGCCAGCGCGCGTGGTGGCGCCCACCAAAGTGAAGGGTTGCAAATCGAGCTTGATACTGCGCGCTGCCGGGCCTTCACCAATCATGATGTCAATTTGGTAGTCTTCTAACGCAGGGTACAAAATTTCTTCTACCACCGGCGACAAGCGGTGAATTTCGTCGATGAACAGCACATCGTTCTTTTCAAGATTGGTGAGCAAGGCCGCCAAGTCTTTGGGCTTTTCTAAAACGGGGCCACTGGTTTGACGCAGGTTCACGCCAAGCTCTGCGGCAATGATGTGGCTCAAGGTGGTCTTACCCAAACCCGGAGGGCCAAACAGCAGCACGTGGTCTAAAGGCTCGCCGCGCATTTTGGCCGCGCCAATGAAAATCTCGAGTTGCTCGCGCACCTTGGCTTGGCCCACATAGTCGTCGAGCAACTTGGGGCGCAAGGCGCGCTCAATGGCTTCTTCCTGAGGTGTCTCGGGTTTGGCATCCACCATGCGCGCAGGTGGCGGGGTTCCAAAGTCGTCGGTTTGAATGCTCATGTTTGATTATTTTATTTGGCCAAAGCCTTGAGCGCCATCTTGATGCCATCGCTCACGCCCACATCGGGGGGCAAAGATTTCAAGGCCAATGCGGCTTCCTTGTCACTGTAGCCCAAAGCCACCAGCGCTTGCAAAATGTCGTTGGCGTGATCGTGCGATGCGCTGCCGGTGGTGACCAAGTCTGCGCCCAACTTGCCCTTAAGTTCAAGCAGCAAACGCTCGGCCGTTTTCTTGCCAATGCCTGGCACCTTGACCAAACGCCCGGCTTCTTGTTGGGTAATGGCCTGCGCCAAATCGGCCACGCCCATGCCCGACAGCACGCTCAAAGCGGTGCGGGGGCCCACCCCAGAAATTTTGATCAACTGCCTAAAAGCCGCACGCTCTTCTACCGTGGCAAAGCCATACAGCAGCTGCGCGTCTTCTCGAACTACAAAATGCGTGAGCAATTTCACCTTCTCGCCCAAGGCGGGCAGGTTGTAAAAGGTGCTCATGGGTACACTGACCTCATAGCCCACGCCATGGCAATCCACCATCACTTCGGGTGGGTTTTTGTCGATCAAAGTGCCTGTTAACTGACCAATCATGGCGTACCGTTCTTCTTCATCAGATAAGTGCCTATCATTAGGGGTATAGGGAGATTATCAGCTTGATTGTCAGACACAACTTCACGCCGCACAACAATACCCGCATGACGCATCTTTGCGGCCCCATGGACGCCCATTTGCGCACCATTGAGGCCGGGCTGCAGGTCAAAATTGCGCATCGGCACGAGCAGTTCAAGATAGACGGCCCCAAGGCCCGGGCCAACCAAGCCTTGGAATTGCTGCAGGCGCTGTATGAAATGGCCGATCGGCCCATCAAAGAAGACGCCCTACAGCTCATGATGACCGGCGACCCCGAAGTGGCCAACAACCCCGATGCCACCACCCTTTTAACGCGCCGTGCCGACCTCAAAGCACGCACCCCCGTGCAGGCCTTGTACATCGACAACATGGCCACACACGACATTACCTTTGGCATTGGGCCTGCGGGTACCGGCAAAACTTATTTGGCGGTGGCCTGTGCAGTGGATGCTTTGGAGCGTGCCAGCGTGCAGCGCATTGTGCTGACCCGGCCTGCTGTAGAAGCTGGCGAGCGATTGGGTTTTTTGCCTGGCGATTTGTCGCAAAAGGTCGATCCGTATTTGCGTCCTTTGTACGACGCCCTTTACGACCTCATGGGCTATGACAAAGTGCAAAAAGCCTTTGAGCGCAATGCCATTGAAATTGCACCATTGGCTTTCATGCGCGGTCGCACCTTGAACAACGCATTTGTGATTTTGGACGAGGCGCAAAACACCACGCCCGAGCAAATGAAAATGTTCCTCACCCGCATTGGCTTTGGCGCCAAGGCGGTGGTCACGGGGGATGTGAGTCAAATTGATTTGCCCAAAGGTCAGTTGAGTGGCTTGATTGATGCCGAGAGAGTTTTAAGACGCGTGAAGGGCATTGCCATGACGCGCTTTTCTAGCGCTGATGTGGTGCGTCATCCTTTGGTGGCGCGCATTGTGGATGCTTATGATGCACAAAGAACCACGGTGCGCAGTCGATCGATTGATGCTTGAAATTCACGCATAAAACTTATGGTACTTTCCACGCTTAACTTGTCTTTGCAATTTGGCGACATTCCTGGCGCTGCGCGTCATCGTGCCGCCTTGCCGCGTCACAAAGTGGCTCGCTGGATTCGACACAGCTTGGCTGCTGATGGCGAGATTACTGTGCGCATTGTGGATGCCGAAGAAGGTCAGCGTTTAAACCGTGAATTTCGCAAGAAAGATTACGCCACCAATGTGCTGACATTTGATTACATGCAGTCACCTGTGGTAATGGCTGATTTGGTTTTGTGCGCGCCGGTAGTGGCCAAGGAAGCCCGTGAGCAAGGCAAGACATTGCAGGCGCACTATGCGCATTTGCTGGTGCATGGCACGCTGCATGCACAAGGCTGGGATCACGAAACCAGTGAGGCCGATGCCGAGGCGATGGAAGCGCATGAAATTGAGATCATGCGGAAG
>JAJTGB010000018.1 GCA_021298995.1 Comamonadaceae bacterium
CAAGGGGAGTCCATCGTGTCTACGCTTCAACGTGAAAAGTTTTCCTCGCAGGCCTCGCCCGATGTGCTGGCTGCGCTTCGAGAGTTGGCGGCCACTCAGGGGCGGCAGTTTCAGGCTGTGCTGGACGATGCCATGCGAGACTACTTAGAGCGGCAATCTAAGAGTAGGCCACGCCAGCACGTGATGGCCACTTTTGCCTCAAGCCTTGAGGAGTTTGACAGCCTCTACAGAGACCTTGCCAAGTAGGCAATTTGATACTTTAAGTGTCTACCGATTACCTTACAGTGGCGGATGTGCTGGGCATGCACACAGTCTTAATTCAGCGCTACGGCGGCTTACCGGGTGTTAGAGACCCAGGTACGCTGGAGGCTGCCCTTTACAGGCCCCAAACGGGCTACTACAAAGACACCATAGAGCAGGCAGCGGCCCTAATGGAAAGCCTGGCCATGAACCACCCGTTTGTGGACGGCAACAAGCGCATTGCTTTTGCCTCCATGGACGTGTTTTTAAGAATGAACGGCTTCAAACTAAACCGAGGACCCGCTCAGCTTTATGCCGACATCATGGGCATGCTGGAGGCTGGTGAGTTGAACTTGGTCAAAGTGGACGCGTGGCTGAGAGGCTTTGTTCACAGAGACTCCCCTTAAAATAACTACTATGAACGCCCCCGTACCCGCAGAAATCTTAGCCCCTTCTTGGCACGTGGTGCAGAGCAAGCCGCGTATGGAGCAGCGGGCCAAAGAGAACCTAGAAAATCAGGGCTTTGAGGTGTTCCTACCCATGCTGGACATTCAAAAGGTGCGCAGGGGCAAGCTGCAAACCGTGACCGAGCCGCTGTTCAGTCGGTACATGTTTTTGCGCTTAACGGAACAAATGCAAGACCTGTCGGTGGTGCGTTCTTCCAAAGGCGTTAGCCACCTAGTTCGCTTTGGCACCACGCCCGCCAAGGTGCCCGATGCTTGGGTGCAGGGCATGCGGCAGCAACCTTTGGCACCTACTCAAAAAATGTTCAAGGCTGGCGACACGGTTTTGGTGGCCGATGGGCCGCTCAAGGGCCTAGAGGCGGTGTACTTGGAAGAAGACGGCGAGGCGAGGGCCATGATTTTGATCAATCTTCTGAGCAAGCCGCATGCGCTAGCCTATGACGTGGCGTACTTGCTGCCCGCCAAGTAAGCAGGCTAACCCTAGGCGACCCTCAAGTTGTAACTTGTATTGTCGAATCAGGGAGGTCAAACTTTTTTGAAATGCATCCATGATGAACTTCCCTGAACTAAAGCGGCCATTGGCCTGGGCCACGGTGCTGTTGTTGGCCTTTGGGCTGTCGGGGTGTGCCAGTTTTCTGAACGAAGACACACAAAAGGTGACGGTGCGCTTGATGTGCAAAAACCGCACAGTTAAAGCCACGTGCTATGCAGAAAACGATGTTGGCCGCTGGAGCTTTACGGCGCCGGCATCCTTTGTGGTTAGCAACTCAAGCAGCAGCTTAGAAATTACTTGCAAGGCGCCCAGCACTCAGCGCTTTACCGTTTCGGCCATGCCCATGCCCACTTGGGCCATGGCGGGCAATTTGCTGGCGGGTGGTGTCATTGGCGCCGCTGTGGATATTTTCAATGACACTGGCTTGAAGTATCCTGAGAACATTGACATCACGCACCCGGCTTGTGAGTAATTTGCCGAGTAAGCTTGCCAAACCGTTTGCCTCTTTGAACCATTAACCTTTGCTGTCCACACCATGAACAAATTCAGTCTGTATGCCAAGTCTTTTGCAGTGGCGGGGCTGTTGCCTTTGCTGGTTGCCTGTGGTGGTGGAGGCGATGGGGCTTGTAATGCTTCGTTTGGTGCCTTGCTGGGCAGTGTTGCAAATTGCAAAAAAGACGATGCCAATGCGGCCCCCACAGCCAACGCCGGCGTAATACAAAACATTGCGGTGGGCAGCCTGGTAACCCTTGACGGCAGTGCCAGCACCGATGCAAACAACAACAAGCTGACCTACCTTTGGGTGGTGGCCTCAAAGCCTACGGGCAGCACGGCTGTGTTGTCTTCTACCATTGTGCCCAAGCCCACCTTTACAGCCGATTTGGCTGGTACCTACACGTTTAGCCTGGTGGTGAACGACGGCCAACTGAGCAGCACGGCCACCTTGGCCACTGTGGTGGCATCCAATGCCAACTCGGCGCCTGTGGCCAATGCGGGTGTGAACCAAAACGTGCCGTCTGGCGCGGTGGTTTATTTAGATGCCTCGGCCAGTACCGACTCCAACAACGATGCGCTGACCTACCGCTGGAGCATGCTGACCAAGCCCACCAACAGCACGGCCACCTTGTTGTTTCCCAATTCGGCCAACCCTAAATTTACAGCCGACTTGGCGGGAACCTATGTGTTTGGCCTGACCGTAAACGACGGCAAAGTGGACAGCGTGTTAACCGCTACCACCGTGACAGCCTACGCCGCTAACGTCACCCCAGTAGCCAATGCCGGCAACAACCAAAATGTAGGCATGGGCACCGTGGTGAACTTGGACGGATCTGGCAGTACCGATGGCAACAACGACAAACTAACCTACAAATGGGCCATCATTTACAAGCCTGCTGGTAGCACGGCTACTTTGTCCTCAGCCACCGTATTCAACCCCAGCTTTACAGCCGATGCTTCGGGCACCTACGTGGCCAGCTTGGTGGTCAACGACGGCAAAATTGACAGCGAAGTGGTAGCCACCACCATCAACGTGTCGGGTGCCAACGTGGCACCCGTGGCCGATGCAGGCGCCAACCAATCGGTGATAACTGGCAGCGAGGTGACCTTGAACGGCACTGCCAGCACAGACGCCAACGGCGATGAACTGACCTACAAATGGGTGCTGTCTGTGCCCACAGGCAGTACTGCCGTCTTGTCTTCAGACACCGTTGCGCAGCCCACCTTTACGGCAGATGTTTCAGGCACTTATGTGGCGGGGCTGTCCGTGAACGACGGCAAAGTGAATGGCATCGTAGCAAGCTCACGCATTGTGGCTGCGCCCCTGAATACACTGCCTGTTGCCAATGCGGGCAGCGCTCAAACGGTTTATGCAGCCACTGTGGTCACCTTAGATGGATCTGCTAGTACAGACGCTGACAGCGACACATTGACGTATAAGTGGGTACTTACAACCAAGCCAACTGGCAGTTCAGCGGCTTTGTCTTCTGCGACTGTAGCAAAACCCACCTTTACGGCAGACACCATTGGCGTGTATGTGGCCAGCTTGGTGGTGAACGACGGAAGGGCCGACAGCGTGTTGGTGACCGTGCCCATTACGGCAGTGGCCACGGGCGTGACGGGTATTGGCGGGTCATGATCCTTTTGCGTTGACCAGCCTAGATTGAAAACCCTGCAGCTTTAAAGCCTGCAGGGTTTTTTTTATGCCTATTTCAAATTGAAAAACTGATGTTGTTTACAAATGTTATAAATACATGAAATTTAAGTGGAGAAACATTTGAGCAGTGTGGTGAACACCATTGTGGGCAAGACAGACAAGGGCGCAGAAGTGATTTTGGGCTCTGACCTGAGCGACTACATTCGTCCGCTGGGTGGCTCTGACTTCATTGATGGCAAAAAAGGCTTTGACACCGTGTACGTGTTTTGGCCGGCCAGCAAGTTCAACCTCAACACACTCCAAGGCACTACCTATTTGGACGCCGTTTCTGGCGCCTCCAGAAGCGACAAACTGGTGCTGCGCAACGTAGAAGCCATTGAATTTTCAGACAAAGTGGTCAGCCTTGAAATTCCGGACATGTTTGCAAGTACGCCCAGCAAAGACAACTTTGATGGGGGGCCGGGGGTTGATACGGTAGTTTATTCGGGTAATTTCAATGACTACGTTGTGAAGCCAGATGGCACGGGTATTGAGGTTGGCAGTGCCAACTACAGTGAAGGAACTGATTGGCTCCTCAGCATTGAACGTTTACAGTTTAAAGACAAAGGTCTGGCGTTTGACATGGACAAAAACGCAGGGGTGGCTGCCAAGACATTGGGCTTGGTGTTTGGTAGCGACGCAGTTGCATTGCCAAACTATGTTGGCATTTGTTTAGATTTACTTGAACGTCAAAACTACACGCAAAATTCTCTGATGCAAGCAGCCCTGAATGTGCGCCTAGGTGCAGACGCGAAAGACCCTGGCAAGGTGGTTGACTTTTTGTTTATTCAGTTGACAAAAGAATCGCCTAGCCCATCTGACAAAGCTACTTTTGTAAATTTGATCTTGAATCAAACCTATTCCATTGAGAGTCTGGCAGTGACTGCTGCTGATCTTTCACTCAATCCGATATCAACGGCTTTGGTGGGTTTGGCCACAAGCGGATTGCCTTATGTATTGCCTTCTTAATTGAGGATTTTTGTGATGACTTTATCGATCTCTAAGCCAATATGGCAGAAGTTAAGCTTGCTACCAGCAGTTTTGCTGTTGGCCAGTTGCGGTGGCGGCGATCCTGCCTCAACAGCCAATTTAAGTGGCCAAGTTAGCTCTGTAGCCAGCTTGGCAGGCGGCAAGGCGACGCATTATGCGGCTTCTCGGTTTTTAGAACAAGCAGCAATGGGGCCTTCGCCTGCTTCGGTGGCGCAGGTTAAAGCGCAAGGCATTGATGTTTGGATAGCGGCACAGCTAAAGCTGCCGCCTACTTTGGTGGTGACGCCTCCAAGTTTGTATGACTATGAGTTGAACATCGACAAGCCTGCAGAGACCAGAATGTGGGAGTTCATGCGAACGAACAACGTCAATTTATTAATCGGTGCAGAAGATCAATTGCGAGTTCGTACAACCTGGGTCTTGTCTAATTTCTTGGTGGTTTCGTATAACAAAATTTTGCCTTATGGCATTGTTGAGTATCAGAACTTGTTACAAAAAAATGCCTTTGGACAATATGGGGATTTGTTGAAGGCAATGACCCGTAATCCCTCCATGGGTGCTTACCTGGACAATTACCAAAACAGGAAATCGCAGCTCAATGAAAATTATGGGCGAGAGCTCATGCAATTGTTCTCAGTTGGATTAGTTCAACTCAACCTAAACGGGACACCTAAGCGTGATGCCAGCGGCAAAGTGATTGAAACATACAGCCAGAAAGATGTGATTGAAATAACACGAGCACTGACAGGATGGCATTTTGCAGAACCTAATGTCAAAAGAAAAAGTGCCAATGGCTCTAACTACGGAAAGCCAATGGAGGCTGAGTGGAAAGATCAACACGATACGGGTGCCAAGACTTTTCTAGGCAAAACCATTCCAGCAGGTCAGGATGCTTACAAAGATTTGGACAGCTTGGTCGAAATTTTGGTGACCCACCCAAATACAGCACCATTTGTTTCGCTTCGCCTTATTCAAGGCATGACAACGAGTGACCCCTCACCAGAATATTTGCAGCGAGTTGCTACAGTTTTCAGGGATACAAAAGGTAACTTGTCCAAAGTGATTACTGCAATTTTGACGGATCCTGAGGCTCGAAGTGGTGATGTGCCAGGTAAGTCAACTGCCAATTTTGGACGCATCAAAGATCCTTTATTGATTTTTGCCTCAGGCTTCAGAGGACTGGGGTGCAAAATAGCACCCAAAAATCCTTGGAATTCTACGGAAGTGGTGGTTGGTAACCAACAGCAGTTTGGCGCCCCTTCTGTGTTCAATTTCTTCCCGCCTAACCATCGCACGCAAGGTACCAATGTTTTGGCGCCAGAGCAAAAAATGCTGAATTCAATCGAATTTGCAAATCGCATGAACTACTTCAGTAACCGCATGTCTGATGAAAACCTTTTGCGAGATGCGGGCTGTGATGTGGATATCTTCAAAACAGCGCAAGCTGTGTCAGATGAAAAATTAGTTGATTTGTTGAATGATCGATATTTCAGAGGCGCCTTGCCTGCCAGTGTGGCAAAGAGCTTGATCGATACAAATCAAAATTTGTGGGAAAAAAACAAAGGCCTTAAGCTCACTGGCGGGATGTTAGACATGGCTGCTGTCACCCCAATTTTTGGAGTTTCAAAATGATGGATCGTCGTAAATTTTTGATGCATTCTGGTGCCGTTTCCTTAGCAGGCATAGCCGCTACTTTAGGTTCAATTCAAAGTGTACAGGCGGCTGATTACAAAGCCTTGGTCGTTGTTTTCCTTTCTGGTGGACACGACGGTAACAATATATTGGTCCCCTTGGATGCTGCCTACAACGACTATGCCAAAGCGAGGCCTTCCTTGGCGCTGCCAAAGGACAGCTTGGTAAAACTTTCAGGCTCTTACATAGGTCATCAATTTGGATTGTCTCCGGCCAATCGCGCTTTAGCTACTTTGTTTGAGCAAAAGAGATTGGCTGTGATTGCCAATGCTGGCGCATTGGTTCAGCCCACCACCATGGCTCAATTTAAAGACAAGTCGGTCAAGCTGCCACCCTTTTTAGGATCTCATGCTGAGCAAGAGCAATGGATACAAGGTTGGATGGGAGACGAAAACACGACGGGTTGGGGTGGTCGTGCAATGGACTTGATGGCTGCTGATTTGAAAAACATGCAACCATTGGTAGCAATGGCCAACGACTACACCGCAGTGGTAAGTAACAGTACAAGTTTGAGCTTGGCGAGCAGTAGGAGTGGTTCTCGCTGGGGAGAAGCAGAGTTGTCTGATGCCAATAGCTTGGCCAGGCAACGGGTGGAATGGGCAAGCCGATTGCAGTCTGGCAATGCTTACGATTCTGAATTTTCTCGCAGTTTGCGTGCTGCCTATAACGACACTGTGATTTTTGCCAAAGGTCAAGCCTCAAGTGCTGCGCCCAGTGGAAATTTTCCAGATGCTCAAATTGGCAGGGACTTACGGTATTTGGCCAAGCACTTGTCGTATTCAAAACAAGTCGGTGCACGTCGACAAATTTATTTGGTTCAAGACGGTGGCTACGATACGCATGCCGATCAACTTTCAACAAGCGCTACCATGCCTGGCTTAGAGATGAAAATCAGCGATGTGTCAAACAGCTTGTCGGCTTTTGATCAGTCCATTCAATCGTATGGTATGAACAACGATGTAATCACGGTAGTGATGAGTGAGTTTGGTCGCACTTTAGATCCAGCTGCTGGCGTTGGTTCAGACCATGCATGGGGCAATCATTGGTTTGCAATGGGAGGTCCAGTGAAAGGTGGCAACATTTACGGGAACAATTTCCCAACTCTGCAAACAGGCGGTGTAGACGATGCATCATTCTGGCAACCCTACCGAGGCCAGTGGATTCCTCAATTCTCATCAGATCAGTTTATGGCCGATTTGATTCAGTGGCTGGGCTTGACGCCAGCACAAGCTTTGGCTGTGATGCCTAATTTGGCAAATTTTCCCAAGAAGACCATTGGCTATATCTAAGCCGATTGAGGTAACAAATGGCAACAATACAAGGCACCACAGGCAACGACAAAGTCACAGTTAACACTGGCGATACTTACAACGCTCTAGAGGGTGATGACGACATTACGCTGATGCAATGGGCCACTACCAATCCGGGTAAAGGCAACGATACAGTCAGAGTGGCTGGAGGTGTGTTCAATGAACAAGCAACTGTTCAATATTGGGGTTCGCCTTCAAGCATTGAGGTTGATTTGGAAGCTGGGTATGGACTAGACGGATACGGCACCAAAGACATTTTGATCAATGTGCACAACGTGCATGGCTTTAATAGAAGCGGTGACAAAGGCTATGGCACATCCGATAGTGATTTCTTTTGGACGGGCCTGCCTTGGCAATCTATTGGTAAATCGCTGCTCGATGGCCGTGGTGGCGTTGATACAGTAACTGTAGGATATAAATCCAGCGACGGTATCGGGCAAATTTTTCTCACTGTCAGTGACGGCGGACAATCTGCCAGTTTTTATTTCTCCAACAAACCTGAGTTTGTATTTGAATTAAAAAATATTGAGGTCCTTCGAATTCGCAATTGGGAAATCAACGCCAACGTTGAATACGATTTGAAGGAAATGCTTAGTGGCAGTCAAAGCAAATCTTTCTTGCTGAAAGGTGATGCGGCTTGGGCCAACAATTTCATCGATCTTACGCAAGCTGGGTCAGAATTTTTGTTACGGGGCACTCAAGGCTGGCAAACAGGCGTGCATGGTAGTTCCATGAATCTGACTTATAGCTTCATGACGCAGACGCCGTCTTTGGGAGCAGAGGGAGGCACTGGGTTTGTGGCATTCTCACCTGCGCAGCAACAAGTAGTGCGTGATATTTTTAACACGCTCCAATTGCAAACGGGCTTAACTTTTACAGAAACTACAGGTGACTTGGGTCAGCTAAAGTTTGGTATCAATCAGCAATTGCAAACCCGTGGCTATTCTTTTTTACCATCTGCGTACAAGGGTGATGCTCGTGCAGGTGATGTCTGGATGGACATTGAAACCATGCAGCTGATTGAAAAAGGGCAAGAAGGTTTTTATGTCTTGTTGCACGAGATTGGGCATGCTTTAGGTTTGCAACATCCCTTAACCGTTACCGAAGCTGGAAACTCACCAGTATTGGTGGGAACTTTGACCTCACAAGGTCAAACTTTGATGACAGATATTTCAGCTTCCACTTTGAATGAGGGCTGGCCTACATGGTTCGGTGGATTAGATTTGCAAGCCTTAAGAACGCTCTATGGCAGCAAATCCATTGCAACAGGAAATGATGCGTATGTTGTGACTAACGCAACAGCTGCCATGACTATTTTGGATGAGGGTGGTGTTGATACGCTTGATTTTTCACAAGTGTCTTTGTCTGTTTTTGCTGACTTGCGTGAGGGAAAATTCAGCTCTGCTGGCGTTGAGGCCGATGGCACCAGCAAGTACAAAAATATCATGGTGAGCAACGGCAGTTTGATTGAACACGTAACAGGTACGCCTTACGACGATGTGGTGTTTGGTAATTCTCAAAACAATGTGATTACTTTCATGGGTGGTAATGACATTGTTGATGGGCAGGCCGGGATGGATACGCTGCGCCTTTGGAACAACGCTGCTGAATTTAGAATTTCAAAAGACACAGCCTCCAACGCTTGGAATGTGGAGGCGCTCAACAATATTTCTGGCAGCATTGAGTTGCAAAACATGGAGCGCATTTACTTTGCCGACAAGGCTTGGGCGCTAGACATGGGCGCCAACGAAAATGCTGGTCGCACTGCCAAGATTTTGGGCGCATTGTTTGGCAAAGAAGGATTGAGCTACCCCTCGTTTCGGGGCATAGGCTTGTACTTTTTAGATTCTGGTGTGAGTTATGAAGCCTTAATGGGCGCTGCAGTAGACACTCGTTTATCGCCTGGCGCTTCAAAGGCCGATGTGGCCAATGTGCTGATGGCCAATGTGCCAGGTTTGGTGCTAGACCCCAATGCTTATGCCAACACCACCACCATGGCGGTGGCCGCTGCCGATTCTGAATTGAACAAGGCCATGATCAATTTGGTGGGTTTGGCCACCACCGGGTTTGATTACATTATTTTGGGCTGAGTCTTCAGGTCATTGAAATTGCAGCACTGCAATTTTTTTGGAAGATTTCTGTCATCGACTGAATCAGTGATATTTCTTCATTGCTCATTGCCAATTGCTTGATGGCCGTGTTGCTGATTTTTTGCCATGCCTTTGGCAGGTCTAGTGCCATCTTTTTAAAATTTGCCAAAGTGGGTTTGAGTCCGAAGCCACAATCATCGCAAAATGCTTCCCACGAATGGCTTCCTATGCTGTCATAGGTATCTTCGTCTCCAATGTACAAAGCCAGATGATTGTCGCCATAGACTTGTACACACAAAAGGTCATAAAAGGGTGCAAGTGCGAAGCCTGCATGGCTGATCAAGATGGAAATATTTTTGGCATGCGCATCGCTGTTGCCAATCAAATAATTGAACATGACCCATCGCTGAAAATTTAAGAGGTCTTTTCCATTCAATGGCAGTTCGCGCAATGCGTTGACTATTTTGGGGAGGCTCACTAGGCCACCGAGGCGCTGGTATTTCCAATCTGATCCTAGCCCAAGCAGTTGGCAAGCATCGACTTGATGAAGACATGTGATGAGGTGTTCAGTGACCAAGCGATCGTAGCGGCGAACAAGATAGACCGATTGCGGTGATTTGATGTACCAAACGGGCGGCACCGGCAATTTCATGGCATGCGCAAGCTTCATGCACAAGTATTCATTGATGGCACTGGGTTGATAGCGCTTTAATCGGGTGTCTGGTTTTGCAATGTGCGTTGACGGACTCTTTCCAAAAGTGTCATATAAAAGTCCTCGCCGTTCGTCATAGCGAATGCCAAGTTTGTCTTGTGCCCCTGGTAAGGACATGCTGCTATTGCTGTTGGACAGCAGCAGTGGTTTGTTGAAATCTCTCTCTAAGATTCGCAGGCTAAGTAAATCAAGGCTCAGCGGTTTGTAGGTTTGGTGCTGAAACTGAAACGGACCATCGGGTGTGATGGACAAAACGCCGGGCAATTCGGCGCCTAGTCTGCCTATCATTTCAAAGCTGGAGGCATTGCGCATTTGAAGCGATTGCATGATTTCATCAAGCGCAGCACCCTCTGGCAGTAAGTTGGCAAAGAAGGTTTTGACTGCGTCGCCTTTGAAAGGCTCTGGCCGTAAGCTGAATTGTGGTGAGATGACGAATTTCAAATCGCTTTGAAGCCACTCTGGGTCGTATTGGAAAAAATATTCGCCAGCTTCATGGCCAAACCAACCCAATGCATTGTCATTGGCCCAAACTTTGAGGCGGATCATGCTTAAGGGCCCATTCCAAAATCGGCCTTGCCGATGGCTTTTCGCCAAGCTTCGTCGGGCTGAGTTTCTAGGCCGGTGATTTGCAAACGCATGCCAAGCCCATTGATGAGTTGAGACACCTTGCCAAGGGTGCAGTTTTGAAGATCTGACTCTGCATCACGAATGAACGATGCACTGACGCCACAAACTGCTGCCGCTTGTTCACGAGAAAGTTTTTGTCGTTTGCGCTCTAAGCGCAGTGCCTTGGCTAATTCTGAAAGGCTAGATTCTTTGATTAACATTTTGACCTCATAAGGGCTATATTTTGAACGAATTTAAGAATTAATCAAATATTTGCTCTCATAAGGCCAACTCAATGAAAAGGAAAAATTATTTTTCTTTTCAAAATATTCATATAGGAATGTGCTACATTTCCTTCCTATATGAAATCTGTCATTCGAGTTCCACTGAACACCACGCCCGAGCAATATGCGCGTTTGCAAGCCTTGCAAACCGCGTTTGCACAGGTGTGCAATGCGCTGGCCCCTGAGGTTCAGCGCAGCCGTGTGTGGAACCGTGTGGCTTTGCACCACTTGCATTACCGCTCATTAAGAGAAAAGTTTCCGGCATTGGGCTCGCAAATGGTGTGCAACGCCATTTATGCCGTGTCTCGCACATCGCGCTTGATCTTTCAAACGCCTGCAAGTCCTTTCAGTTTGGCCAAGTTGGGCACCAAGCCCTTGCCACTCATGCAGTTTGCCGACAGTTGCCCTGTTTATTTTGACCGGCACACGCTCAGCATCAAAGCCAATAAGTTGTCGCTATTTACCTTAGATGGCCGCATGCATTTTGAACTCACGCTGCCCGAAGAGCAGTTGCTTTTGTTCAGAGTGGCCAAGCTCAAAGAAATTGTTTTAACGCGCAGGCTAGACAACGCCTACGAATTGGCCTTTTGGTTAGAGCCCGCAGAGCTAGAACCCAGCCAACCCCTTATCCCAGAATATTTGTCCGTTGAGGTCAGTCTATGAAACCCCAAACACCGCCATCAGAATTGTCGCTGGCACTTGACACCATTCGGCCGGCCATTGTTCGTGCGGCCTTGTTCAGCATGATCATCAGTTTCATGGCTTTGGCGCCCACTGTTTATATGCTGGAGGTATATGACCGTGTGGTGAACAGCCGCAGTGGCATGACGCTGGCCATGCTGACGCTCATGATTGTGGGTGCGTATGCCGTGATGGAAATTTTGGAAAAAGTGCGAGGTGCATTGCTGAGGGCTGCAGGCGTGGCCTTGGACGAAAAATTATCCAAGCGTGTTTACGACGCGATGTTTCAAGGTTTCTTAAAGCGCCAAGTGGGTGGGTCGATGCAGGTGCTTAACGACTTGCGCCTGATTCGTGAGTTTTTACCCAACCCTGCTTTGTTGGCTGTGATGGAAGCGCCAGTTGCGCTGTTGGCCTTGGCCTTGATTTTTGCTATCAACCCTTTGTTGGGTTGGTCGGCTGTGGTGGGAGCATTGGCGCAATTGGGTGTAGCTTGGATGACAGAAAAAGCCACTCGCAAACCTTTGATGGAAGCCAATAGAAGTGCCGTGGGTGCGCAGCAAATGGCGGAGTCTTCATTGCGCAATGCGCATGTGATGGAGTCGATGGGCATGCTGGATGCGGTGCATGCGCGTTGGAACAAACGTCAGCAAGAATTTTTGGCATACCAAGCGCAAGCTTCTGAAGGCGCGGGTTTATGGACGGCCATGTCTAAGCTGGTGCAGCAGGTGATGGGTTCTTTGTTGTTGGGCTTGGGTGCGTGGTTGTTGTTGGGCAATGCGCTCAATGGCGGCGCAGGCATGATGATCATTGGCTCTGTTTTGGGTGGCCGCGTGTTGGCACCTTTGGCGCAGTTGGTGTCGCAGTGGAGTGCGGTGGTCAATGTGCGCGCTGCATGGGAGCGGCTTGAAGGTTTGCTGGCGCAGATGCCTGCCAAGCCAAAGAACATGTCGTTGCCTGCACCCAAAGGTGTCTTAACTGTAGAGTCTTTGATGGCGGGTGCTCCGGGCCATCCTGTGGCCATTGTGCGCGGTGTGCAGTTTGGTTTGAATCCTGGCGAAGTGTTGGCAGTGGTAGGCCCTTCGGCTTCTGGCAAAACCACTTTGGCCAGACTGCTGGTGGGTTTGTGGCCAGCCATGAGTGGCAAGGTGCGCCTTGATGGTGCCGACATTCACACTTGGGACAAGGCAGAGCTTGGCCCTTATTTGGGGTATTTGCCGCAGGGTGTTGAATTGCTAGAGGGCACTTTGGCTGAAAATATTGCGCGCTTTGGCGATGTCGACATGGTGCAGGTAGAGGCTGCTGCGCGCTTGGTCGGTTTGCACGATTTGATCATGGCTTTGCCGCAGGGTTACAACAGCCCTATTGGCCGCGACGGCGCTGTGCTGTCGGGTGGTCAAAGGCAGCGTGTTGGCCTTGCCCGCGCGCTGTATGGCAAGCCAGTTTTTGTAGTGCTTGACGAGCCCAACTCTAGTTTGGACGAAGCGGGCGATGCGGCATTGGCCAATGCAATTGCATCACTGAAACAACTGGGCACCACTTTTGTGGTGATGACGCACAGAACCAGTGTGCTGGGTGTGGCCGACAAAATGCTGCTCATGCGCGATGGTGCTCAGCAAGCATTTGGCCCACGGGATGAGGTGTTGGCCGCATTGCAACAAGCCCGACAACCTGCAGTGGCAGCAGCGCCCGCAGTCGCATAAAGAGAACACCATGAAAACGCCTGATTTATTCAACCGCAACGAATTGACGCGAACGCTTTGGGGCTTTCGCAAAGAGTTCATGGCCGCTGGTATTTTTAGCTTGGTAGCTAATTTGCTGATGCTCACGCCCACCATTTACATGTTGCAGGTGTACGACCGTGTGATGGTGTCGCAAAGCACCACCACTTTGATAGTGGTGTCGTTCATCACCCTGTTCTTCTTTGGAGTGCTCACATTTTCTGAATGGTCGCGCTCTAGGTTGTTGGTGCGCTCGGGTGTGCGTTTAGATGAACTGCTAAGCAAGCGTTTGTTTTTTGCCAGCTACGAAGCTTATTTAAATCCTTCGGTGACCAACCCCACACGGTCATTCAATGACCTGACAGAGGTGCGTCAGTTTTTAACTGGCAATGGTATTTTTGCTTTCTTTGATGCACCTTGGGCGCCCATATACATTGCGGTGTTGTTTATGTTGCACCCTTGGTTGGGTGTGATGGCTTTGGGTTTTGGTGTTGTGCAATGTGTGTTGGCTTGGTGGGGCAACAGTGCCAGCAAGCCTGCGCAGGCCGATGCCAGCAAAGCGCAAATTGAAGTGGGTGGGTATTTGCAGAGCAAGTTTCGCAATGCCGAAGTGCTTGAACCTATGGGCATGGTGGACCATTTGTACAGAAGATGGGCTACCAAAAATTCAAGTGCTATGGGCTACAGCTTGCATGCGCAATCGGTGTCTGGCAAGGTGGTGGCCTGGAGCAAATTTGTGCGCTATACCCAACAATCTTTGGCGCTGGGAGGCGGTGCCTTGTTGGTCATTCAAGGTGAGTTGTCACCAGGTGCCATGATTGCAGCCAATGTGCTCATGACCCGTGCATTGGCCCCTATCGATTTGATGGTGTCAACATGGGGCGGATTTTTAACGGCTCGCGATGCGTTTGAAAGATTGCGTTCATTGTTGGAAGCACATCCTTTGCGAGAGCGTGCGCCAGTGGGCGAAGTGCCTCAAGGTGATGTGGTGTTGAAAGATGTGGTGGCTACAGCCCCCGGCCGTGAGTCGCCCATCATCAAGGGTGTGTCTGCCCTCATGCCCAAGGGCACCTGCACGGTGGTGTTGGGTGCGTCGGGTTCTGGTAAATCGACATTGGCCCGAGTGCTGTTGGGCATTTGGCCGCACACCAGTGGCGAGGTGCTGTTGGATGGCAAACCCATGAATCGGTGGGACCGCATGGAGTTAGGCCCGCACATTGGTTATTTGCCTCAAGACATCGAATTGTTTGACGGCAGCATTGCAGAAAATATTGCGCGTTCGGGCGAGGTAGTTTCTGAAAAAGTGATTGCTGCCGCAACTGCTGCAGGCTTGCACACCATGATTTTGCGCTTCCCCAAAGGCTACGACACACCGATGGGTGAGGCGGGTGGTTTGTTGTCGGGTGGGCAGCGTCAGCGCGTCGGTTTGGCACGTGCTTTGTACGGCGAGCCAGCACTGGTGGTGCTGGACGAGCCCAATGCCAACTTGGACGAAGATGGCGAAGCAGCATTGGTGCGTGCGGTGCAGGGTTTGAAAGAAAAAGGCAAAACAGTGGTGCTAATTAGCCACAGGCCTGGCATTGTGAGCGTGGCTGATCGCTTACTGATTTTGCATGAAGGCGGAGTGCAGGCCAGTGGCCCCAGAGATGGTGTTTTGGAAGCCTTGAAAAAACAAAGAGAACAGGCCAATGCCGCTAATGCTGCTAAGGCTTCTCTTGAGGCACCTGGTTCAACGCCCACTGAATCTTCTAATTAAATTTTTGAGATCGAGACTGATATGTCATTAGAAAAATTACTCAACACGACCAAGTCTGCTGCACAGAATGCACGCATCGTGACTACCAAAGAAGACCTTGGACCCAAAGCATCGTCCGACACCTCTAGCGTGGCGCGCACCGGTTTGTGGGTTCTGGGCTTGGGTTTTGGCGGCTTTTTGTTGTGGGCCGGTTTGGCACCACTAGACGAAGGCGTGCCTACGCAAGGCATGGTCACACTTGATACCAAACGCAAAACTGTGCAGCATTTGTCGGGCGGCATTGTGAAAGAAGTGTTGGTGCAAGAGGGACAACAAGTGAAAGAAGGCGAGCCCTTGGTTCGCTTGGACGGTGCTGTGGCGCGGGCCAATTACGAAGCCGTGCGTCAGCGCTATTTAGGCTACCGCGCTACACAAAGCCGTTTGTTTGCAGAGCAAGCTGGATTGGGCACCATCGATTTTCACCCTGATGTGAAAACAGCCATGAGCGATCCCCTGATTAAGCAACAGGTGGCCACACAGCAACAACTCATTCAAGCTCGCCGTGCAGCCCTAGCTGCTGATTTGCAGGGCATTGAAGAAAATACCCAAGGCTTAAAAGAACAATTGGGGTCGTATCAAAATATATTGGTGCAGCGCCGCAACCAGTTGGCCTTGCTGACAGAAGAGTTGAACAACGTGCGTGGCATGGTGAAAGAGGGCTATGCGCCGCGCAATCGCCAACTGGAGTTGGAGCGCATGGTGGCCGAGTCCAATGCGTCTATTGCAGATCTGACTGGCAGCAGTTTGCGTGTGAACCGCCAAGTGGCAGAACTCACACAAAGATCTACAGCACGCAAGCAAGAGTATCGCAAAGAAATTGAATCTCAATTGGCCGACATCACGCGCGAAGTTCAATCGGATGCCGAAAAATTTGTATCTGTTTCTGCCGACTTAGACCGCATGGAAATTAAATCGCCTTCGACGGGGCAGGTGGTTGGCTTGACTGTGCAAACAGTGGGTGCCGTGTTGCAGCCTGGCCAGAAAATTTTGGACGTGGTGCCAGACAACCAAACCTTGCTGTTAGAAGCGCACATTCCCCCACATTTGATTGACAAAATGCAGGCAGGTTTGCACACCGACATTCGCTTCAATACGTTTGCGCATGCACCCCAGTTGGTGGTGGAAGGCAAAGTGTTGTCGATCTCGGGTGATTTGCTGGTCGATCCGCAAAACCCGCAGTTTGCTTATTTCTTAGCGCGAGTTCAAGTAACGCCTGCTGGCATGAAAACCTTGGGAGCTCGTCAGATGCAGCCCGGCATGCCTGCAGAAATTGTGATTAAAACGGGCGAGCGTTCCATGTTGACGTACTTGCTCAGCCCATTGACCAAGCGTTTGGCTTCGGCAATGAAGGAGGAGTGATGCACGCAACTCAGTCATGGATTAAATGGGCTGTGGTCGCAGCCTTGGCTGCGCCGCAAATAACAGCTTGGGCTCAGACACCTGTTTTAGATTTGAAACAGGTGTACCAAGCTGCACTCGAACAAGATTCGTCTATTCGTGCATCGCGCGCGGCCGCAGATGCTGGCCGCGAACGGTTGCCGCAAGCCAAGGCGGCACTGTTGCCACAAATTTCGGCCAGTGCTGGCCGTAGTAACAACAACTTGGACACCACAGCCCCCAATATTTTGGGAAACCTGTCGACCACCAACGACCAATATTTCAGCGACAACAAGTCTGTGCAATTGCGTCAGCCTATTGTGAACATGCAACGTTGGTTGCAATTTGAGCAGGCCAAATCTTTGGTGGCAGAAGCAGAGGCAACGTTAGACCGAGATTTGCAAAACTTGGTGGTACGTGTGGCAGGTGCTTATTTTGAAAACCTGATGGCCAACGAGCAGCTTGAGTTGGTATTGGCGCAAAAAAGAACATACACCAGCTTGGTGGATGCTGCGCAAAAAGGTTTGGCTGCCGGTTCTGGCACTCGCACTGACATAGACGATGCTCAATCGCGTTTGGACATGTCATTGGCTCAAGAATTAGAAGCAAGGCAAAACCAAGATCTGACGCGTCGACAGTTGCAATTGTTGGTGAATCAACCCGTGCCTGCCCTGGCAAAGCTCAACGTATCGTCTTTGAAGTTAGAGGGCCCACAGCCTGCTAGCTTAGACGCGTGGACTTCCAAAGCAGAACAAAATAGTCCAGAAATTAAAGCCTTACAGGCCAGATTGGAAGCAGCACGGCGCGAAGTGAGCAAGTCGCAAGCGGGCCATTTGCCCACCTTGGACGCCGTGGCGCAATGGTCCAACAGCGGCAGTGAAAACATCACTCGAATTAATTCGCGCTATGAAAATAAAACGCTAGGTGTTCAGCTGAACATTCCTATTTTTTCGGGCGGCTATGTGAACTCCACAATTCGCCAGGCAGTAGCAGAGCAAACACGTGCTGAAGAGTCCTTGGAAGCTTTGCGCCGTGATTTGGGTGTGCGTGTGCACAAAGAGTTTAGGGGTGTGAGTGAGGGGGTGATGCGGGTGCGAGCCTTGGAGCAAGCTGTGCGCTCGGCAGAGCAGATGATGAAGTCAACGCAGATGTCTTTGAAAGCGGGCTCTAGAACCCAATTGGATGTGCTCAATGCGCAGCAACAAATGACCCTTGCCCAACGTGATTTGGCGCAAGCACGCTATGTATTTTTGTTGTCCAAACTGCGCTTGGCTTCCCTGGCGGGTGACGATGCATTAACATCTGTGAACGAAGTCAATGCCTTCTTTTTTCCTGTGAGTGCAACCCTATCAGGAGCACAAAAATGAAAATTACGCCAGTCGTTTTGTGTGGTGGGTCGGGCACACGCTTGTGGCCCCTCAGCCGCAAAAGTTTTCCCAAGCAGTTTGTGCCGCTCATTGGCAACAAGAGTTTGTTGCAACTCACCCTAGAACGTTTGGCCGGCTTGGCCTTGAATGCAGATGCGGTCAAGGCCAGCAAGCACATCGTGTGTGTGGCGTCTGAAGAGCATCGGTTTTTGGTATCGGATGCACTCGATGCGGCCAACTTGGCATTGGGTTCTGGCGCCGAGCAGGTGGCCAAAACTGTTTTGCTAGAGCCCATTGGCAGAAACACGGCTGCGGCCATGGCCTTGGCAGCTTTGGCAGTTAAGCCAACGGCAGGTTCTGATGGCCTGCTTTTGTTTTGTCCTGCAGACCATCACATTCCAGACACTCAAGCCTTTGTCGATTCTGTGCGGCAAGGTGTGGAGGCTGCCAAGCAAGGGGCCATCGTGACCTTTGGCGTGGTGCCTACTTTTCCCAGCACGGCCTATGGCTACATTGAGCAGGGCACTGAGCGCCAAGATGGCAGCCGTTCAGTGAAGCGTTTTATTGAAAAGCCCGATGCCAGCAAAGCGCAAGAATTGCTTTTGCAAGGCGGTGTGCTTTGGAATGCAGGTATTTTCTTGGTGTCTGTAAGCACTTTGCTTAAAGCACTTGAAACGCATGCCCCCGATATTTTGAAATCTTGTGAAGCCGCCATGACGGCTTCTACACAAGAGTCTGGTGCGCCTAGTCAGCCTGGCATGCCCAAGGCATTGGCTGCCACATTTGTGCGGCCCGAGCCCGTGGCGTTTAAAGCTTGCCGTTCTGAAAGCATTGACTATGCTGTCATGGAGCATTTTGCGCAGGTGGCTGTGGTGCCCTTCAAGGGACAGTGGAGTGATGTGGGCAGCTGGAACGCCGTGGCCGATTTAACACCTGCCGACGCAGAGGGCAACCGCGTAGAAGGCAAGGGCATGACGCTGCATGCGCGCAATACCTTTGTGCATGCGCCTGGTCGCACAGTGGTTGCATTGGGTACCCAAGATTTGCTGATTGTGGAACCGCGCGGAGCATTGGATTGTGGTGGCGGGCACTGCCGAGGTCACACGCGGTACAGAAATATTTTTATTGTCTGAAAACCAATCGACCTACATTCCGATTGGCGAGGTGCATCGTCTTAAGAATCCGGGCAAGGTTTACTTGGAAATGATTGAAGTGCAGTCCGGTGGCTATTTGGGTGAGGACGATATTGTGAGACTAGAAGACACCTACGGCAGGACTTCTTAAGTATGAACAAGATAGCGCAACCTAAAATTTATGTAGCCGGGCACCGAGGCATGGTGGGCTCGGCCTTGGTGCGTAACTTGTTGGCGCAAGGCATTGCTTCTGAAAATTTGATCACCCGCAGTCGGCAAGAACTAGATTTGACCAACCAATTGGCGGTGCAAGAATTTTTTGCACGTGAGCGGCCTGATCAAGTTTATTTGGCTGCAGCTAAAGTTGGCGGCATTCATGCG
>JAJTGB010000019.1 GCA_021298995.1 Comamonadaceae bacterium
AGGCAACTTTGGCAGCCGTGATGGCGATGGCGCAGCGGCCATGCGTTACACAGAAGCGCGCCTCTCCAAAATTACCACTTTGTTGCTGGATGAAATTGACCAAGGCACGGTTGACTTTATTCCCAACTACGACGGCTCTACCGAAGAGCCTCGCCAATTACCAGCGCGCCTGCCGTTCGTATTGATGAATGGCGCCAGCGGTATTGCGGTGGGTTTGGCTACCGAAATCCCGAGCCACAATTTGCGTGAAGTGGCCGATGCATGTGTGGCGCTCATCAAGTCTCCCAAGCTCACCGATGATGAGTTGTTTGCATTGGTGCCAGGCCCCGACTATCCAGGCGGCGGTCAAATTATCAGCCCATCTTCAGACATTGCTGATGCGTATCGCACAGGCCGTGGCTCATTGAAGGTTCGCGCACGCTGGAAGATAGAAGACATGGCGCGCGGTCAGTGGCAATTGGTAGTGACCGAGTTGCCCATAGGTGTGAGCTCGCAAAAAGTTTTGGAAGAAATTGAAGAGCTCACCAATCCCAAAGTGAAGGCTGGCAAAAAAGCCCTGAGTGCAGATCAAATGCAACTCAAGGCCAGCATCTTGTCGGTGCTCGATGTGGTGCGCGATGAGTCTAGCAAAGATGCCGCAGTGCGCTTGGTGTTTGAACCCAAAACCAGTCGCATTGAACAGCAAGAACTCATCACTGCCTTGCTGGCGCATACCAGCTTGGAAACATCTGCTCCCATCAACATGACTTCGGTGGGCATTGATGGCAAGCCAGTGCAAAAGTCCTTGCGCCAAATGATTTTGGAATGGATTACGTTCCGTCAGCAAACCATTGTTCGCCGCTCCGAGCATCGCCTGGGCAAAGTGATGGACCGTATCCACATTTTGGAAGGCCGTCAGTTGGTGTTGCTCAACATCGACGAGGTCATTGCCATCATTCGCCAAAGCGATGAGCCCAAGCAAGCATTGATGCATCGCTTTAAATTGAGCGAACGACAAGCTGAAGACATTCTTGATATTCGCTTGCGCCAATTGGCGCGTTTGGAAGGCATCAAGATTGAGCAAGAGCTCAAAGAGCTGCGAACAGAGCAAACTCAACTCGAAGAAATTCTGGCCAATCCTGCATCGCTCAAACGCTTGATGGTGAAAGAGATTGAGCAAGACGCCAAAACATTTTCCGATCCACGCCGCACACTTATTCAAGAAGAGAAGAAGGCCGTGGCCGAAGTGAAGGTGGTGGACGAACCCGTCACGGTGGTGGTCTCGCAAAAAGGCTGGGTGCGTGCACGTCAAGGTCACGGCCACGATGCCAGCAGCTTTGCATTCAAAGCCGGTGATGGTTTGTATGGCACCTTTGAATGCCGCACGATCGACACACTGCTGGCCTTTGGCACAGCGCAAAAGGGCAGTGGCCGGGTTTACTCTGTGCCTGTCGCTTCATTGCCCGGTGCGAGGGGCGATGGGCAACCTGTGACCACCCTCATTGAATTGGAAGCCGGAACGCAAATTGCCCATTACTTTGCAGGGCCTTCAAACGCCACGCTCTTACTGTCCAGTTCAGGTGGCTATGGTTTTATGGCCACTGTGGACAATATGATTTCACGTCAAAAAGGCGGCAAAGCTTTTATCACGGTGGGTGAAGGTGAATCGGTGTGTGCGCCATCACATGTTTCGGGTTCTAACGCCACGCTTCAGCCTGATGCGCCCAGTATGCCAGTGGCAACGCATGTGGCGTGCGCTTCTACCGGCGGGCGCATCCTGACCTTTGAAATTAGCGAACTCAAGTTGATGGAAAAAGGCGGACGTGGCTTGATGTTGCTTGATTTGGAAGCCAAAGATGCATTGGCTGGTGCGGCGGCCTACACGCGCAGTGTGAAACTGATCGGCATTGGCCGTGGCGGCAAAGACCGCGAAGAAACTTTGGAGATTAGAAGCTTGAACAATGCCCGCGCTGCGAGAGCACGCAAGGGTAAGGCTGCAGATTTGGGTTTCAAACCAACTCACATTGTGCGCGTCGAATAACGCTTGCTGATTGACGGGCTACTTATTCAAGCACCTGGCTAGGTGCTTGAATCTCAGGTGTTATGGTTCTTATCTTTTGGGCGCAAAGTGCATGCGCGGTACAAATTGATAAGTTGATCGCCAGCATGTGGCGAGTAATTCTTCAGTGCCGTGCCTTTTCGTTAGCTTCTTGCGAAGACGCGACACACAAACTTGTAAACGTTTGTTGTTGTAAAAATCGGAAAGCCCCCAAATTGCAAGCTCTAGTGCGTCGCTGCGAAGCGCTTGTTCTGGTGCCATGGCCAATTGGGTGAGCAGCACAGTTTCCATGGCGGTCAAGTCAATGGCGTTGTTGGAGGGGCCCGTGAGCAATGCCCTAACCGGATCGATGGTCCAACCCGTTTTGAGTGCTCTGGGCATTCTGGCGGCCAATCTTTCGATGATGGCAATCAATTCACTTGGGTTAAAGGGTTTGCTGATGCAAACATCTGCACCTGCAGCAATGGCCGCAATGCGCACGTGTGGTTCGGTTGCTGGGGCAATCATGACAACTCGAACTTCTGGGTGTTTCGCCAGTTTGGCGGTGTAAGTCAAGCGTTGCTCGCCTAAAGTGTGTGCGTCCAAAACCACCACGTCGCTGGTTGGATGGGTGCACTGAGCGCCGAGGTCATGGGCATCCATAAAGTGATGTGCCTGCATGCCAGCAGTTTGCAGGTGGGCAAGGACTTGTTCCGCCAAAATTGAGTCTTGTTCGACGAAGCTGACGCAGAGAGGTTTCATGGCGGTAGTCCTTTTATAAATGTTTACTTAAGAATTAATAGTAATTCTTTTTGTATACATTTATGAATCAAATTTGATCATTTTTATAGTTAAAAGTGATTCAAATTCAATGTAAATTTAGATTCCTCCTCTCAAAACTAGCAATATTTGCATTGCCTTTCCTTGAACTTGCAAAGAAAGGCAGTGTGGCAATTTTGTTGAATTAGGCGACTTCAGCGATCAATTCGATCTCTACACAGGCACCCATGGGCAACTGAGCAACGCCAAAGGCACTTCGAGCATGGACGCCCGCCTGGCCAAAAACTTGACCCAACAGCTCGCTGCAACCATTGGTCACCACATGTTGCTCAGTAAATTCGGAAGTTGAATTCACCAGACTCATGACCTTCACGATGCGCTTGACCTTGTTCAAATCACCGACGGCGGCATGAAGCGTACCGAGCAGATCAACGGCCACTGCGCGGGCAGCGGCTTTGCCTTCCTCTGTTTGAATATTCTTGCCCAATTGACCGGTCCATGCTTGCCCGTTTTTCTTAGCAATATGGCCACTGATAAAAACCAAATTGCCTGTCTGTACGAAGGGAACATAAGCTGCTGCGGGCGTTGCAACGGGGGGCAAGGTAATTTGAAGTTCTGTTAATCGTTGGTAAATGGACATGATATTTGGCTTGAAGAAAGTTAAAAGGGTTGTACGGTGACACTGACATTCAAGGTGTGGTGAGTGCCGCCCTGCAGGACACCTCTTAAAGGTGAGACGTCTGCAAAGTCACGACCCACAGCAAGTCGAACGTAGTCATTGCCAGGACTGCACCAACCCTCACGGTTGTTGGTGGGATCGAAATCGTACCAAGATTCTGCCCCTTCAACAGCTTGAGGGTTGGGAATACGCAGGGAAATCCAAGCATGTGACGCATCGCTGCCCAGAAGCCTGGCTTGGCCAGGCGGTGGTTCGGTGAGCAGATAGCCACTGACATACCGAGCGGCTAACCCTACACTGCGCAAACAAGCCAACATGACATGGGCAAAATCTTGACAAACACCGCGCTTGTCTCGCAGCACCGATAAAGCGGGTGTGCTGATGTCGGTGCTCAAGGATTGATATTGAAAATCAGTGTGAATGCGCTGCATCAAATGTCTGGCGGCCTCCACCAAATTTCGCCCCGGCGTAAAACTGCTTTGAGCATAAATTGCAAAAGCCATGTCGATGGGCGCATGGTGTGAGCCATAAGAAAATCCTGAAGCCTGATCGCTGGCCATGCCTGCACGATACTGGTAAGCCGCGATGGCACTCTCCCATGAAAGGCTTTGCGAATAATGTGAAAGCTCTGCTTCCCGTTGGTCTTCAAGCAAAAAGGTTTGAACCTCGCTTTCAGCCCTGAGAGTCAAGGTGCTGTGCGGGGTTGGCAGAGAAAAGTAAAGTCGGTGATTGCCGAATGAATCCAGGCTGTTTGAAACGGTGGCGGCTTCAGGCTCTATGAAGAGATCGTGCTTCAGGCAAAGCTGGCAGGGAGTCGTGGGTGCCTGTAAGTGCGCGACGTGTTGAGCCGTTTCAACGGCTGGGGTGTAGCTGTAATGCGTTTCGTGTGTGATGCGCAGTTTCATCGTCTGAATGACCTTAAGCGCCAACGCTTTGTTGCGACTCACCACTGTGAGAAAAGAACAAGCTGTTCAATTGATCAGAGACTGTCCAAGCAGTTTGTCTGCAACCGAGGAGCTGTGTGAGCAAAGCTGGGCTGTGGTGTTGGCCATCAGGTACCAAGCTGAGTAAGTCAATGTCTGACAAGATGGGAATTTGTTGCGCCATGGTTTGAGTTGCACCTTGTGCCAGATGCCCCATTTTGGCCAATCGACCACGCAAAGTTTGGGCAACCCAGCCCAATGAGCGTGGATTGTCAGTATGAGTTAAAAGCAACTCGAGCAAAGCCCCCAGTGTTCTGCTTTGTTGGTACTGAGCGTGAAATGAAATGGTGCTGTCAAACAAATTGAGGACAGCATCAAAACCTGCTTGTGTTTGGATGCATTGGGTTTCGATGGCGCCATGCAGAGCATGTGCCAAAAAGTCCATTCTCTCAATGTGCCTGCCAATCGACAACAAGCGCCAACCATCGTCTCGCGTCATACGGTCTGTCTGCGCACCGGTGAGCGCGGCCATCAGTTGACTGGTTCGGGCCAGCAGTTGTTGAGCCCAAATGCTACTGGCCATTGGCGCATCTTTGGGTGAAGGTTGAAAAAATGCGTTCTCAGTTTGCTCGATTAAGCTCCAATGTTCGGGGGACAATCGTTCGCGAACAGCAGCAGCAGCCAATTTGACAGCGCGCAAGTTGTAACCCACACCTGTGGTGTGTTGAGTGTCCCAAATACCCGCAATGAGCGAACGTTCAAACACTCGCCTTGATTGATGTGCTTGGGGTACGCCTGGCATCACCAGGCCATGCGTGACGCAAAGCATGTTCAACCACTCAATGAGCGGAGGGCTGTGCTGTGCCTCACTGTTTAAACTCTCCAGCGCCAGACGCGATAGACGCAAAGTGTTTTCTGTGCGCTCAGAATATCGACCCATCCAAAAAAGATTTTCTGCTGCTCTACTGGTGACCAGACGCTGGCGTGTTGAGCTAGCAACAAAAACAGTTTCTTGGGCCTTAGATTCAGTGGTCGTTGTCGGCTGGTTTGACAGCACCCACACGTCGGCGCTGCTGCCGCCTTGTTGCATGGAAGCGATGCCATTTTGAGTGCCCAAACGGGCCAAGCCACCTGGCAAAACTTGCCAGCCACCTTCCTCGTTGGCCAAGGCAAAAACTCGCAAAATGACGGGTCGTGATGGCATGGATGCCAATGACGAGAAGGTGGGCGTGTGGGACAAGGGCAGATAGCCTTGCACGGTGTGCGCTTCAGGATCGCTTTGAATGCGCGCGCGCCATTCATCCAAGCCACGCCAATCAAGTTGGTGACCCATGACGGGCTCAAAGCTTCTGCGACCGGGGGCGAAGGGGTAGGTGGGTTTGATGACGCAATCTTGAATGCGCGGTAGCACATCGTGTAAGGCAGCGGGCTCGCCGCACCACCAACTTGGGATGGCTGGGAGCATTAATTCTTCATCAAGCAAGCTGTGTGAAAGTTGGGGAAGGAACCCAAGCAGTGCATTGGATTCTAAAAATCCCGACCCTGGGGTGTTGGCCACCAACACATTGCCGGCTCTGACCGCTTGCAACAAACCAGGGACGCCCAAAGTCGATTCGGCGCGCAACTCAAGGGGGTCAAGCCAGTCATCGTCCACACGTTTTAAGAGGCCATGGACAGGCTTGAGGCCTTCTAATGTTTTGAGATAAAGTTTTTCGTCGCGGACCAACAAATCACTTCCCTGAACCAAAGACAGGCCGAGATAGCGAGCGAGATAAGCCTGCTCGAAATAAGTTTCGTTGTAAGGGCCGGGTGTCAGCAATGCAATGTGGGCTTGCATGCCAGCGGGAGTTCGAAGTTTGAGTGCATTCACAAACGAGCGGTAAGACGCTGCCAAACCTGTAACAGGCATCGATTCGAATGCGGGCGCAAATTGACTGGAAATAATTTGTCGGTTTTCTAGCAAATAACCCAAACCAGAGGGCGCTTGAGTGCGCTGGGATAGCAGCCACCAACACCCATCTGGGCCTCTGACCAAATCGAAGGCTGCCAAATTCAAATGTCGACCGCCCACAGGGGCGTTGCCTTGCATGGCATGCAAGTAACCAGGGTGCCCTTGAACGAGGGCATAAGGCAAAGCACCCTTTTTCAAGAGGTGTTGCATGCCATAAACATCGGACATGATGCCTTCTAGCAAGCGCATGCGCTGTAGCACGCCCGTTTGAATGTGTTGCCAATCTTGACTTGAAAGAATCAGGGGCAACAAATCGAGTGACCAAGGACGCTGGGGCTGATCGGCATTGGCATACACGTTGTATGTCATGCCATTGTCCCGAATTTGTCGAACCATGGTTTCGTGTCGAAGGGGCAGTCCCTGCAGGCCTTCAGAACCTAGGTGAGACAAAAAATCTGCCCAAGGCGGCGTCACTTGTGTCGATTGAATGACTGCACCAAAAATAGAATCAGTGCCTTCACCAGGTGTGGTACTGACACCACCTCTTAACTCATCCCAGTGACCTTTTGGTGCCATCGCCAGGGCGCGCAAAATTTCATGCAAAGCATGGGTCTGTTCAATCTTTTCAGTCTCATGCGTTGAACGCTGCGACTGAGCTGGCGATTGAGAAGGTGAGGTGCTGTTTTTAAATTCCACGATGCCTTAATTGTCGCCTCATTTGTTGCTTCATCTGGTCCTTCGCAGGTCCAATGTCCAAGGAAATTCCGGGCTCGCTGCCAATTCGACATTGGCAGGTGGTATGGCCATGGGGCCAGGGGAATGACCCATGCGGAAAAAGCGGGCCAATCTGCGGCTTTCCGCTTCATAAGCATTGACAGGCAAGGTATCGTAATTGCGGCCACCTGGGTGGGCCACGTGGTATTGAGCGCCTCCGATGGAGCGCTTCATCCAAGTGTCAAGCAAATCGAATGTGAGGGGTGCATGAACACCAATGCTGGGGTGCAATGATGAGGGTGGGTTCCAAGCCTTGTAACGCACGCTGGCCACATATTCTCCTGCTGTCCCTGTGGGCTGCAGTGGCAGTGGTTGACCATTGACAGTGAGTGTGTACCGGCTGGGGTTAAGCCCTGTGACATGAACTTCAAGTCGCTCCAATGAAGAGTCTACATACCGAGCCGTGCCCCCAGAGGTACTCTCTTCACCCATCACATGCCAAGGCTCAAGTGCATTGCGTACGGTGACTTTGATGGCATCAATGCAAAAGTCGCCAACTCGTGGAAATCTAAATTCAAAGTGAGGTGCAAACCACAATGGATCGAAGTTGAATCCTGCATCGGTCAGATCATGGAGTACATCGTCAAAATCCATTTTGATAAAGCTGGGTAGCATGAAACGATCATGCAAGGTGGTGCCCCAACGTGTAACGGGGGCCGTGTAGTTGTCATTCCAAAAGCGAGCCACCAAGGCGCGCAGTAACAATTGTTGAACCACGCTCATGCGTGCATGCGGTGGCATTTCGAAGGCACGCAGCTCCAACAATCCCAAGCGGCCTGTGGCAGAGTCTGGCGAGTACATTTTGTCGATGCAAAACTCGCTGCGATGGGTGTTGCCTGTCATGTCTACCAAAATATTTCTCAGGCTGCGATCGACCAGCCAAGGTGGCATGCTCTGTCCATGAATCTCGCGATTCCGTGTTATTTCTTTCAGGGCAATTTCAAGCTCATAGACTTGGTCGTTGCGCGCTTCATCAATGCGCGGTGCTTGGCTGGTCGGGCCGATGAACATGCCACTGAAAAGATAGCTGAGGCTAGGGTGGTTTTGCCAGTACAAAATCAAACTGGCCAGCAATTCGGGCTTGCGCAAGAAGGGACTGTCTGTGGGGGTTGCGCCGCCCATGACCACGTGATTGCCGCCACCGGTTCCTGTATGGCGACCATCGGTCATGAATTTCTCGGCACTCAGTCGAGTTTCAAAGGCGGCTTGGTACAAAAATTCTGTGTTTGCAACCACTTCAGGCCAGTTGTTTGCAGGATGGATATTGACTTCGATCACGCCTGGGTCGGGCGTCACTTGCAGAAGTTTCAAGCGCGGATCTTTGGGGGGTGGATAGCCTTCCAGCACAATTTGGACTTTCAGCTTTTCAGCTGTTGCTTCAATGGCTTGGAGCAAATTCAAATAGTCTTCTAGCCTGCTCAGTGGCGGCATGAAAACATACATTACGCCTTGGAGCGCTTTGTCATTGCTAGCATCTTTCAATGCGACAGGTCCGTTGGCTCGCCGTGGGTCCCGAATTTCAACGCACAAGGCAGTTCTGACTGTTGAGATGTCTGATTCAAACCGCGAGGGTGATTTTGCCGACACATGGGAATGTGACTGCATGACAGGTGGTGTGGCCAAGTTCTCGAATGGCGCAAGAGTGCTGAGTGGACTTCGTGTGGCGTAGGGATCTTGGTCGATCAAAACCTGTCTGTCGCTGGCGACAGACCATGGCAAAGAATCGAGTGGCAATCGCCAACCCATGGCCGAGTCACCGGGCATCAGATACAAGCGTTCGTCGCGCACAAACCACTTGCCGCTTTGCCACTGTGTCTTTGAATCTTTGGAGTTCTTGGCGTCGACAGAAGCCAATGGCAGCAAATAGCCGACCTCTTGGTCAAGCCCTTGTGAGAAAACGCGGTGCAGCCGAGCACGCTCCAGTTCATCTTCCAGTCGCGAATCGAAGGGGTCCACATTGACGGGCAGTCTTCGTTCGCGCCACAAGTAATACCAAGTATCTTCATAGCCTGGCAATATATTTTGTGTTTGAACACCCAGTTGCTTGGCTAGAGACGTTAAGAAGTTTTTGGCGTCTTGGGGGCAGTAGTTTTGAGCGAATTTTTCATCCGCCAGTAGATTCGGATTTTGCCAACAAGCTTGACCATCTGTGCGCCAATAAATACTCAGAGCCCAACGTGGCAATTGCTCACCGGGGTACCACTTGCCCTGACCAAAGTGCAGGAAACCGCCTTGACCATATTGCTTGCGCAATTTGTGAACCAACTCAGTGGCCAAGCCACGCTTGGTAGGGCCGAGTGCATCCGTGTTCCATTCGGCAGCATCCCGATTTTCGGTGGCCACAAAGGTCGGTTCACCGCCCATGGTCAGGCGAACATCGCCTTCTTGCAATTGCAAGTCAACTTGATCTCCCAATGCCAATATCGCCGCCCACTGATCTTCTGAGTAGGGTTTAGTCACACGCGGTGACTCTTCAATTCGTGTGATGGCCATGTGGTGGCTGAATTCAACTTCAGCTTCGTCCATCAAACCTTCAATGGGTGCAGCGCTTGAAGGCTGCGGTGTGCAGGCCAGAGGAATATGGCCTTCACCTGCCAGCAAACCTGACGTTGGGTCAAGACCGACCCAGCCTGCACCTGGTAAATAAACTTCACACCAAGCATGCAAATCGGTGAAGTCGACTTCCGTGCCGCTCGGGCCATCGAGTGACTTCACATCGGGCGTGAGTTGAATCAAGTAGCCTGATACAAAACGAGCGGCCAAGCCCATGTGCCGCATGAGTTGTACCAGCAGCCAAGCAGAGTCTCTGCAGGAGCCACTTTGGAGTGAGAGTGTTTGCTCGGGGGTTTGGACACCAGGCTCCATCCGAATCAGGTAGCCAATGTCTTGGTAAACCCGCTGGTTGACTTGAACCAAAAAATCGATGGTTCTTTGGCGTTTTCGATCTAAGGTGCTGAGGTATTTTTTAAACAATGGGGTCCGTGGCAGTTTGTCCAAATAGCCTGCCAGCTCTTCTTTGAGTTCTGGTGAGTAGCTAAGAGGGACATGCTCTGCACCGGGTTCTAAGAAAAAATCAAAGGGATTGAACACGGCCATTTCAGTGACCAAGTCGACAGTGACTTTGAATTCAGTGGTTTTTTGGGGAAATACCAAGCGGGCTTGGTAATTAGAAAACGGATCTTGCTGCCAGTTGATGAAATGCTCTGTGGGTTCGATGCGCAAGCTGTAAGAAAGGATGCGAGATCTGCTGTGAGGTGCGGGCCGCAAGCGGATCACTTGAGGGCCCAATTGAACAGGGCGGTCGTAACGGTAATGCGTGACGTGATGCAGTGCGACGTGAATGGACATAAATGCAAGTAAGCGCAACAGCGGCTGCATCGACATAGCAGCTTGGGCCTCCTAAACTAGCAAAAGCCGCGCCATGGTTGGCTCACAGAAAGGCCTTTCATGCTGAAGACCGCGCCATGGTGCTTGATGGGTTGGCTTCTGGGTACGGCCCTGCAGTTGCAACAAGCTAGCCTTTGGTCTCTTTCTGCGGTGTGGGTGGCTGCTGGTTTGACCTTGTCACTTGGCTTGCTCGCTTGGATGCAGCGCAAGCAAAACGCTCTTGTTTCAAATTGTTTTTGGGGTGCTTTGATCTCCTTTGGATTGGCGTTAACGCTAGTCAATGCCCGTTGCATTTGGCAGGCGCAACATCGGCTCGATCCCCTGCTTGAGGGAAAAGAAGTCTTGCTAATGGGCGTGATTGCTTCCTTGCCGCAGCAAACTGCCAGCAACGTTCGATTTAGATTCGCGGTTCTCTCCGCCTTCGATATCAGTGCATCTTCCAATGTGGTGGTCCCTGAAAGAATTGACCTGGCTTGGTTTGATCGCGAATCAGCTGAATTGATGAGGGGCCGTCTTTGGGCAGATCTCAAAGCGGGTGACGTTTGGCAGTTCAGTGTGCGGCTGAAAGCGCCTCATGGTTCACTCAATCCCGGCGGCTTTGATGAGGCTTTGTGGCGCTGGGAGCAGGGGGTCATGGCCACGGGCACTGTGAGCATGGGCAAACGTGCAGAAATGCCCCAAAAAATCAAGACTTCATGGCTTTTTCCCATCGCTCAAGCCCGGCAATATGTGCGATCTGAAATTGAGAAAAAACTAGGGCAGGGTGACGAGCAAAGTCGCTCATTGGCGGGAATCATCGCCGCATTGGTGATGGGCGATCAGGCGGCCATTCAAGCTTCTGATTGGGATCTTTTCAGAGCGACAGGGGTGGCGCATTTGATGAGTATTTCTGGTTTGCACATCACCTTGTTTGCTTGGGTCATGGCCGCAGTCGTTCGAGCGCTTTGGCGTTTCTCTGCAAGCTGCGAAACTCGCCTTTGTTTGCGTTGGCCGGCACCACAGGTTGCGCTTTTGGCAGGTGCTCTGCTGGCCACACTTTACGCACTCTTCAGCGGATGGGGCTTGCCGTCACAACGGACCGTGATCATGCTTTGGGTGGTTTGTTTGCTTCAGCTGGTGGGCACACGATGGCCTACTTTTTGGGGCCTGGGTTTGGCTTTGTGGGTGGTGGTGGCTTTTGACCCTTGGGCAATGCTGCAGCCCGGATTTTGGTTGAGCTTTGTGGCCGTAGGTGTTTTGATGCTTCACGCACCTGTGCAATATTCAGATCGCACCAAATTGGAGAATGAACGCTCTGAATTGGTGCGGAAAAATAGTTTGATGTCGAACTGTCTCAATCTGGTGGCCAAAGCAGTTGAGTTGATGAGGCAAATGTTGCGCGAACAATGGGTGGTCACAGTGGCTTTGACACCGCTTGCTGTATTGTTCTTTGGGCAGCTTTCATGGGTTGGCCTGTTGGCCAATTTGGTGGCCATTCCTTGGGTGACTTGGTTGGTCACACCGCTTGCCATTTTGGGTATTTTTGCCCCGCCGCTTTGGGTGCTCGCGTCTTGGGCGCTTCAGCCTCTCATGGCGCTTTTGACCTTCATGGGCAGTTTGCCCGGCAGTGTTTGGGTGTTGCCAACGCCGCCCACTGGCTTGGCCGTGCTGGCCATTTTGGGCGGCTTGTTGCTGTTGCAGCAATGGCCATGGTTCCTGCGTTATTGGGGGGTCTTGTTCATTTTGCCCATTTTCATTTGGCAATTGCCAAGACCAGAACCAGGGCAATTTGATCTGTGGTTTGCAGATGTGGGGCAAGGCAATGCGGTGCTCATCAGAACCCGCCACCATGCTTTGCTGTATGACGCTGGACCCACTTACACAGAAACTGCCGATGCGGGTCAAAGGGTGTTGGTGCCACTCCTCCAGCGAATGGGGGTGAAGTTAGACCGAGTCATGTTGAGCCACCGGGATGCAGATCACACAGGCGGCGCGGCTGCAGTGCTTCGTGCACACCCCCATGCAGACTTGTGGAGCTCTTTGGAAGATGGCCATCCCTTGTCGAATCATCGCCCTGTGCATGCTTGTTTGGCTGGACAGAAATGGGAGTGGGATGGAGTTCAATTTGAATTGCTTCATCCGAGTTTTTCTGATTACGCCAAGATGGCTGGCGCCAATACTTTGAGCTGTGTCTTGCGAGTGGACGCAAGCCGTGGGGCCCCCTCAAAAATGGGGGAGGAGGTTCACATGGCCAGTGCCTTGCTGGTGGGGGACATCGAGGCAGCTCAAGAGTTGGCCATGTTGGATCGTCAGGCATTGAAACCTGTGGGGGTGTTGTTGGTGCCGCACCATGGCAGTCAAACTTCATCAACGCTTGGGTTCATTCAGGCACTGCGCCCGCATTGGGCTGTGGTACAAGCAGGTTACCGAAATCGATATGGTCACCCAGCGCCTGCTGTGCTTGAAAGGTACACAAATGAGAGAGTGCCTGTGTCGGTCTCTTCAAAGTGTGGTGCTGCCCATTGGCAAAGTAGCCTGCCACAGCAACTTGAGTGTGAACGAGAGCTTCGGCGCCGATATTGGCATCTATCAAGAGAGGCTGAACAGAAGGCTTCTGACTAGCCCATTGTGAAGGTGCGGATACAGGTGAGGATGTGGGTGCGGGTATGCATCTTGCTTTTAATCAAACAGGAGAGAAGTCAGATGCAGCAATTTGATGAGATGTACAGTCAGGCTTCGGCCACCCAGCTAGGAAGCCCAGTTCGGCAGCATTACAAAGCCTATGCAGATTGGTTGGCAGGGCAAACAGATCAAGTGATGCTGGCGCGCCGAGAAGAAGCGGAAATGATCTTTCGGCGAGTGGGCATTACCTTTGCGGTTTACGGCGACAAGGATGAAAGCGGCTCAGGCACCGAGCGACTCATCCCCTTTGACCTCATTCCCAGAATCATCCCTGCCAACGAATGGCAGAGCATGGAACTTGGTTTGGTGCAACGTGTGACTGCCTTGAATCGGTTTATTCACGATGTCTATCACGATCAAGAAATCATCAAGGCGGGGCTTATTCCTGAAGAGCAAATTTTGAAAAACGCACAATTTCGCCCCGAAATGATGGGTGTGGATGTGCCGCATCAAATTTACTCTCACATCAGTGGCATAGACATCGTGCGTGCGCCCAATGCACAAGGGGAGGGTGAATATTACGTGCTCGAAGACAACCTCAGAGTACCAAGTGGTGTCAGCTATATGCTGGAAGACCGCAAGATGATGATGCGTTTGTTTCCCGAGCTTTTCAGCCGTCACCGTGTGGCACCGGTTGCGCATTACCCCGACATGCTGCTTGAGACGCTCAGGGCTTCTAGCCCCGCTTCTTCTGCCGAGCCAACGGTGGTGGTGCTCACCCCTGGCATGTACAACAGCGCTTACTTTGAACATGCCTTTTTGGCCCAGCAAATGGGCGTGGAATTGGTAGAAGGCCAAGACCTGTTCGTGAAAGACCAATTTGTTTACATGCGAACCACACGCGGCCCCAAACGTGTGGATGTCATTTACCGACGGGTAGACGATGATTTCTTAGACCCCAAAGTATTTAGACCTACCTCCACTTTGGGGTGTGCAGGTTTGATGGGCGCTTACCGTGCCGGCAATGTGGCCATTTGCAACGCAGTGGGCACAGGCGTGGCCGATGACAAGTCCATTTACCCCTACGTGCCGCAAATGATTGAGTTCTATTTAGGCGAAAAGCCTATTTTGAAAAATGTACCAACCTACATGTGTCGCAAGCCAGATGATTTGGCCTACACCCTGGCTAATTTGAAAGATCTGGTGGTCAAAGAGGTGCACGGTGCGGGTGGGTATGGCATGTTGGTGGGCCCAGCCTCTACCAAAGAAGAAATTGAAAATTTCCGAGCTGCCTTGCTGGCCAATCCCTCGGGCTACATTGCGCAGCCCACATTGAGCTTGTCAAGTTGTCCTACCTATGTCGAAAGTGGTGTGGCACCACGTCACATCGACTTGCGTCCATTTGTGCTCAGTGGTCGTTCGGTGCAAATGGTACCGGGCGGCTTAACCCGTGTAGCTTTGAAAGAAGGCTCCTTGGTGGTCAATTCGTCGCAGGGTGGTGGCACCAAAGACACCTGGATTTTGCAATCTTGAAAGAGACCTCATGCTAAGCCGAACAGCAGATCATTTATTTTGGATGTCGCGTTATACAGAGCGCGCAGAAAACACCGCGCGCATGTTGAACGTGAGCTACGAAACATCCTTGCTACCGCAGTCGAGTGCCACTGTTCAATCGGGCTGGGAAGGCTTGTTGTCCATCAGTGAATTGCTTACTGCCTACACAAAGCGACATGGCCAAGTGACTCCTCACAATGTGATGCAGTTCATGGTCATCGACGAAAACAACCCCTCTTCAATCATCTCTTGTTTGCGTGCCGCACGAGAAAATGCACGGGCAGTTCGTGGTGCCCTGACCACTGAAGTTTGGGAAACTCAAAATCAAACTTGGCTTGAAGTGAATCGCATGATTCGATCTGGCGAGTTTCAAGCAGACCCCGGAAAATTCTTTGAGTGGGTGAAATTCAGATCGCATCTTTCAAGGGGTGTGACGGTTGGCACCATGCTCATGGACGAGTCCTTGCACTTCATGCGCCTGGGCACTTTCCTTGAGCGGGCGGACAATACGGCCCGGCTGGTCGATGTAAAGTTTCATGCTGTTCAAGCTGACCGGTATGGGGCAGTGCCCATGGTTTCAAGTTTGGCTCAGCAGGTGCAGTTGCAGTCGCAAGTTCAATCTCAATATATCGAATCAAGCACAGACAGCTCACAAGAATTTGACTTCTACCACTGGAGCGCCATCTTGCGCAGCGTCAGTGGCTTCGAAATTTACCGCAAGGTGTACCGCGATGTAATTCGCCCAGACCGAGTGGCAGAGCTGCTTATTTTGCGACCCGACATGCCGCGCTCCTTGCACGCCAGTCTGAATGAAGTGGTCAACAATTTAGAAGCAGTTACCGACAATTTGCAAAGTGAAACTTTGCGCCATGCGGGCAAGCTTCGCGCTGACTTGGCCTATGGCCGAATTGATGAAATCTTGGCCACAGGCCTGCATGCTTACCTCACCCAATTCTTGGAGAGAGTCAATGTGCTGGGCGGCAGAATCAGTCGCGAATTTTTAATGCCTCAAAACGGTTGAATTTGCGCCAAGCTGCAGGGGCAAAACGCATCTGAAAACGCCCTTAATTTTTGCGGGTATTGAGCGATCAGTGAATACCCTCTGACCTTTTTTTTTACCAAGTGGTTCAATCCATTTTGTTATTTTTGATCACATCACTTCAGGAATCTTCAACCATGACCACACGTCGCCAATTGATGCAAGGTGCTGCAGTCAGCATGCTGGGCCTGAGCCATTTACCCAACTTTGCGCAAACACGCGTGGAAAATTTGCGCATCATTGTGGGTTTCCCGCCCGGTGGTACGACCGATGCTTTTTCTCGGCGTATTGCCGAAAAAATGCGTGGCACATATGCCACCAACGTCATTGTGGACAACAAACCCGGTGCGGGTGGGCAAATTGGTGTGACCACCCTCAAGGCTGCGGCAGCCGATGGGGCTCACATTTTGTATTCGCCGGCTTCAATGCTGACCATTTACCCGCACTCCTACAGCCGTCTGAGCTACGCGCAGTCCGATGTGACACCCATCGGTATTGGACACTCCACTGACCATGCCTTCGTCGTAGGCCCTGCTGTTCCCGAATCTGTGAAGAACATCAAAGACTTCGTCGAGTGGGCCAAGGCCAATCCTGGCAAAGCCAGCATCGGCAACCCTGCAGCGGGATCCATGCCGCACTTGCTGGCCGGTCGCTTGGCAATGTTGGGTGGATTTCAAATTACCAATGTTCCATTTGCGGGTTCAGGCCCTGCCATTCCTCAAGTGATGGGTGGTCAGCTTGCGGGCATGTCATCGCCATTGGGCGATTGGGTGCAGCACCACAAATCCGGCAAGATTCGCATTTTGGCCACCTCTGGCCCCGATCGCGCTGTGTTCACCCCCGATGTCGCCACTTTCCGCGAGCAAGGCTTTGGTGAATTGATGGTTCGCGAGTGGTTTGGTTTCTTTGCACCTGCAGGCATCAGTGATGCGGTCAGGCAGAACCTAAGTACAGCGCTGCGCCAGGCCATGGGCCAACAAGACGTCCGAGACTTTGTGACACCTTTGGCAGCCAACTTGGAAGCCAGTACTCCTGCTGAACATACGCGCCGTCTGGCAGAAGACTCTGAGATGGCGAGGCGTTTGGTGACAGCTTTGGGCTTCAAGGCTGATTCCTGATCAAACCCAACCCTGCCGCCAAACACTGTCGTTTTGCAGCTCACGCCACGCAATGATTTGCGTGGCCTTGGAAAACACTGCCTCGATTTCCACATTTTGAATCGGATCTGTCGGCTGTTCAGGTTGAATCACACGACTCACCAAAAAGTGCTTTTGTTTGGCGATGGGTGTGACCGCAGTCCACTTGGTCAACAGCAGTTTTTTGGGGTTCAAAGGGTTCATGCGTGAACGCTCTCAGGGCTTGCTTGGCATTTCTCGCGCCACTGCTTGGCCCAGTTCAATGACCGCCATGGCGTAATAACTGCTCCAGTTTCCAAAGCGTACTTTCATAGTAATTTACTGTGTTTTCTAACACTCAAGAGGGTGCCAAACACCGTCCGTAGTAGCCTCATTCACAGTGGTTCGATTGTGTTCAAGCCAAGCCATTAAAACACTGTGACAACTCCATTGTGATGGCCATGAGTTGGACATTGATCATGCCATTCGACTGCCATTGTGGGTGGTGCATTTGTAGCTAACCTTTCGGTGTGCTACTTTTTATGGGGGTTGAGTGGAGCGGGCAGTGGCACAAGCGTGACGATTTTTCACGCTGTGCAGTGGCTGGATTACGGCATGGTTAAGGACCCTGTATGAGGCCGCATGCGAGCGTGTCCCAAGCTGTGCCTTCAGGTTAGCTACAAATTTAAAATTCAGGTTGCTCTGACCGCGTGGCCGAAACTACGCTTGTAGCTATGCAGGATTTGGAAAAACAGCAGGCAGCAAATGACAACCTATATCTACCGTCACGGCACCGCACATTGCCTATCTTGGCGTCTATCTCGCCCATTGCCAACTATCCCGCAAAGCTGCGGAGCAACCCGACACAGTCGCCGAGTACAACATGTTGAAACTGTCTCTTGATGGTGTATGCATAAATGAGTACCGCTCTGCAAAGAGCAAACTTATCGTATCTGTATTGACAAAGAACAGCATCGCCACGCGAGATGACGTGTGCAATCCCTGCTGAACCCTTTAGGAACCAAGTCATGAAAACCCTTAACAAATACCTTGTTGCCGCGACGGGTACAGCGATTTTGGCTTTAGCTGCGCTTTACAAATCGGCGATAGTTCAGCCAGTGCCCATCTCGACCACTGTATTTTGCGACAGCAAAAAAACCATCACACTGACCAAACTCCACACGCGCCCGTTTGATGTGGCCATCAAAGACGGCGACACGGTGATCCTTGGCATGTCGGCTCACTCATACTTTGGCGCCAACAAACCGACACCACCTGATTTTCTTTTTGCCATCCTTCCACAAGTCAGGACTCATTCCAACTTTTTGGTCTACAAAGACCGGATAGTGATCGAGGACTCAAACGACACCCTGCACTTGTGTGTCAGGGACACCGCGGTGCCTATGCTTTACAAAAAGGTCAGCGCCAGCGGCCCAGACTTCTTTCATGCTAGGGGTATGCAGCCTGGGCAGTCGGTGGCCATCAAAAATGGTGCTAACCATCGATTCTGAAACCGTTGGGCAGATCCCGTTCAAAAGTCACGGGATCCGCAACTTGGGCTGCTCAGGCGGCTGGTGCTTAGTCGAATTCAATCGCATCAAAGGCCACGTCCAGGTTCAGAACCTCGCAAAAGGCAGACCGCGGATCTGATGGCCTGGTTTAAAAGGACAACATTACGCCGTGTTTAGGTGGAACAGCGGATAGCATGCGGCCTAATCAAATGGGCGCTTTCACCTTTATGAGCCTGTTTGGGGCCTTCGCACCCTCTCGCTGCGGGCACGCTTAAGCCTTCGGCCTCTGCAAGATTCGCTTGCGCTTAATCCACCGATTCGACAGCGCAAACCTCACCAACAAGCCCAGCCGCGCATTGCCCCTCACTGTAAACGGCTGACCCCGGGATAGCGTTCGCTTGCTGACAGCGCACGGGTCACGTCGTGATTGGCGGTCACACGGCCCCCCAAAGTAACCACGGAAACTCGTCGAGCAACGTTCTTGCTCTGGGCGTCGTAGTCGTAGACCACAGCGCTGATGGATCCGGTGGTGACCTCGGTCAGGAAGCCCCTGACCGACGATGTAGAAGTGCCGCCCGCCGCCAAGTTGGCA
>JAJTGB010000138.1 GCA_021298995.1 Comamonadaceae bacterium
GTCCTGCTTTTCTTCAACGTTCATGCCGGCCATGGGTTCATCGAGCAACAAGACTTGAGGCTCCATGGCCAAGGCACGTCCCAGGTCAACCCGTTTTTGCAAGCCGTATGGCAATTGGCCCACCGGTGTTTTGCGGTGCGCCTGAATTTCAAGAAAGTCGATGATGTGTTCGACAAAATCTCGATGCCGCTCTTCTTCCGCTTGGGCTGGGCCAATGCGCAAAGCCTGCATGAAAATATTGCTCTTGATGCGCAAGTTGCGGCCGGTCATGATGTTGTCAATCACGCTCATGCCTTTGAACAAGGCCAAGTTTTGGAACGTGCGGGCAACACCCATTTCGGCCACTTGGCGGCTGTCCATGTGGTCAAAGGTTTGACCTCGAAATGTGATGCTGCCTTCTTGCGGTGTGTAAACCCCGTTGATGCAATTGAGCATAGAACTTTTGCCCGCACCATTGGGGCCAATGATGGCGCGAATTTCGTGCTCTTTGACATTGAAAGAAATATCGGTAAGCGCTTTCACGCCACCAAACCGGAGGCTGATGTTGTTCACATCCAAAATGACGTCGCCAATTTTTTTGGTCATGCTGATTTCTCTGTGTTGAGGCAAGCCGCGTTCAAGCTGCAGCCTTCACGGGTACAAATGTTTTGGCGTCTGAAATATGGAGGGTGGCGCTCACACTGCCAGTGCGGCCATCTTCAAATTTCACAACCGTTTCGATGTACTGGGTGGCCAAGCCGCCATACAAAGCGTCGACCAAGGGCAAGTATTTCTCGGCAATGAAGCCGCGGCGAACTTTGTTGGTGCGCGTCAGTTCGCCATCGTCGGCATCGAGTTCTTTGTGCAACACCAAGAAGCGACTGACTTGACTGCCTGCCAGCAAGGTGTCTTCGGCCAAATCGGCATTGACTTGCTCAACACACTCGCGAATGAGTTCATAGACTTCCGGCTTTTGCGCCAAATCGGCGTAACCTGCATAGGGTAAATTGCGGCGCTCGGCCCAGTTGCCAACCGCATCAAAATCGATGTTGATCATGACGCACACTTTTTCGCGCTGGTCGCCGTAGGCCACCACTTCTTTGATGTGCGGGAAGAACTTGAGTTTGTTCTCGACATACTTGGGCGCAAACATGGCGCCGTCGTTGTTGCCACCTTTGATGCGGCCTACATCTTTAACTCGATCGATGATCTTGAGGTGGCCGTGGCTGTCCAAGAAGCCTGCATCGCTGGTGTGATACCAGCCATCGGCTGTCAAAACTTCGGCAGTGGCTTCTGGGTTTTTGTAATAGCCTTTGAGCAAACCAGGTGACTTGACCAAAATTTCGCCGTTGTCGGCCACCTTGATTTCAACTCCGCGGCAAGGCACGCCCACGGTATCGGCACGGGCTTGGTTGTCGGGCTGCAAGCACACAAACACAGCGGTTTCGGTGGAACCATAAAGCTGTTTCAAGTTGACGCCAATGGAGCGGTAAAAGCTGAACAAATCGGGGCCAATGGCTTCACCCGCGGTGTAGGCCACGCGCACGCGGCTGAAGCCGAGGTTGTTGCGCAAGGGGCCGTACACCAGCATATTGCCCAAGGCATACATGAGGCTGTTGATCAAACCGATGGGCTCGCCGTCCATGCGCTTCGGGCCCACTTTCATAGCCAAGCTCATGAAGTATTTGTACAAGTTGCGCTTGAAGCTGCTGGCATCTTCCATGCGAATGCTCACACTGGTGAGCATGCCTTCAAACACACGAGGCGGTGCAAAGTAATAGGTAGGGCCAATCTCTTTCAGGTCAATCATGACGGTGGCAGAAGATTCAGGGCAATTGACAACATAGCCTGCCACCAACCACTGTGCGTAGCTGAAAATGTTTTGACCAATCCAAGCCGGTGGCAAATAAGCCAGCACGTCTTCGTTGGAAGTGAGCCGATCAAATTCGGCGCCCGCTTGCGCGCGGTCAATCAGGGTGCCATGCGTGTGCACCACACCTTTGGGGTTGCCTGTGGTGCCAGATGTGAAGAACATGGCGGCCACGTCGTCTTTGGTGCCAGCTTCCACTTGCTCTTTGTAAAACTGGGGGTGCTGCTTGGAAAAAGCTTCACCTGCTGCCAACAACTCGTCCATCGAACCGAGACCGGGTTCATCGTATTTGCGCAAGCCTCTGGGGTCGTCGTAATAAATGTGCGTGAGTGCGGTGTAGGTTTCACGCACTTCCAACATTTTGTCGACTTGCTCTTGATCTTCCACCACACACAAACGCACTTCGGCGTTGGTCATGGGGAACACACACTCGGCAGCCGCTGCATCTTGGTACAAAGGAATGGGAATGGCGCCCAGCGATTGCGCCGCCAACATGGTGGCATAAAGACGTGGACGGTTAGAGCCCACCACCACCATGTGCTCGCCGCGCTTCAGGCCAGCTTGGTGCAAGCCACATGCCATGTTTGCCACCATGGTGGCCATGTCTTGCCAACTGATGGTTTGCCAAATGCCATATTCTTTTTCACGCATGGCTGGCGCAGAGGGTCTTTGCGAGGCGTGCGTCAACAGCAATTGAGGAAAGGTCGTCTGCATACGGGTCCTGGTTGATCTCAGTCTTTCCCAATAAAAAGGGAGACTGCTTGAATTCTGAAACTGAATGCTAGACTCTGATTTGACGCTAAGTTGTCGTTTCGACGACAATCTGTAGATTGACCCACTAGGATTTTCCCTAGGATTTTCAACGTCTTACAGCAAATTGACATGACATCTGACCTGCATCAAAGAAGGCGTCCACCCACTGACGAGGAGTTGGCCAGCATCCCTTGGCTGGTTTTGCTCTTGCCCAAGGAGCGCGAACGCGCCATCAATGCATTGCGCGTGGGCGATGCCGAAAAAGGTGATTTTGTGTGCCGCGTGGGTCGCCCTGTCACTTATTGGTTTGGCACTGTGTCGGGGCTGCTCAAAATGAGCACCGACAATGAAGATGGCCAAACCATGACCTTCACGGGTGTGCCGCCAGGAGGTTGGTTTGGCGAAGGTACTGCCTTGAAACGCGAGGATTATCGCTACAACATTCAAGCCTTGCGAGCCAGTGTGGTAGCAGGCTTGCCCCTTGACACATTTCATTGGCTGATTGACAACTCGTTGGGCTTTAACCGATTTGTGATGAACCAATTGAATGAGCGCTTGGCGCAGTTCATTGCGGCCAGAGAGTTTGACCGGTTGAACAATCCTGATTTGCGCGTGGCCCGCAATTTGGCGGCTCTGTTCAATCCAGTGCTGTTTTCAGGCGTGGGTGATTTGCTGCGAATTACCCAACAAGAGCTGGCCTATTTGGTGGGCCTGTCTAGACAGCGCGTGAACGAAGCCTTGATTCACCTGCAGGAGGAGGAGCTTATCCGGGTTGAATATGGAGGGGTTCGAATTTTGGATTTGCAAGGCCTTCGAACTCGCCTGATTGACCGCAGAAACAGGGACAATCAGCCCAAAGCATCCGATTTATGAACCAGCCTCCTTCAAAGCCCAACTTTGTGCGCGCACCAAGACCTGCCAACGCGGTCTCTCGCGCTCACCCCAATGCGTCCGGCGCCACCACGGTGCGCTTGAACAAACGCATGGCTGAGCTGGGGCTTTGTTCACGGCGTGAGGCCGATGCCTGGATAGAACAAGGCTGGGTCTTGGTCAATGGCCAAGTGGCCGAAATGGGCATGCAGGTGGGCTCCACAGATCGAATCACAGTCGAGCGCGCTGCACAAGAGCAGCAAGAGCAGCAAGTGACGGTGTTGCTGCACAAACCCATGGGTTATGTGAGTGGGCAAGCCGAAGATGGGCATGAACCGGCCATGGTTTTGTTTCAAGCACGCAACCAATGGTCAGGCGACACCACCCGCATTCGTTTTAGCCCCGCGCAATTCAAAGGCCTGGCGCCTGCCGGCCGATTGGACATTGACTCAGTCGGTCTGCTGGTGATGACGCAAGATGGCCGTGTGGCCAGGCAGCTCATTGGCGAAGACGCCGACATGGAGAAAGAGTATTTGGTTCGCGTCACGTGTGCCGGCCCCCAAGGCGACATTGCTGTGAATGTGCAGGCTCACTTTCCAGCGGCCCAAATGCAAAGGCTGCGCCATGGCTTGAGTTTGGATGGCAAGCCTTTGAAGCCCGCCCAAGTGGAATGGCAAAACCCCGAACAACTGCGCTTTGTGCTGAAAGAAGGCAAGAAGCGTCAGATTCGGCGTATGTGCGAACAAGTGGGCCTGAAAGTGGTGGGCCTCAAACGCATTCGCATGGGCCGCGTGCATTTAGGCGCATTGCCTGTAGGGCAGTGGCGTTATTTGGGCCCCAAGGAAAGCTTTTAAACCCCTTGAAATTTCAAAACCCACCCCCAATTCTGGAGGTGGTGGGCCGCTCTGGCCCTGTTTTGCCCTCTTTTACCTTTGTAAATGCGCCGGCAAGCTTTCTTTTTAACCGCTTTGTATCGATTTGAAAATGACAAAAAAGACCCATGCCTTTCAGGCCGAAGTAGCCCAGCTGCTCCACTTGGTAACGCACTCTCTGTATTCCAACCCCGAAATTTTTGTCCGTGAATTGGTTTCTAACGCATCTGACGCTTGCGACAAATTGCGCTTTGAAGCTTTGAACAATGACGCGCTGTACGAGAGCCAACCCAACTTGGAAGTTCGTTTTTCTTTTGACACCGAAGCCAAGACCCTGACCATTGCCGACAACGGCATTGGCATGACGGCCCAAGAAGCCATCGACAACTTGGGCACCATTGCCAAGAGCGGCACCAAAGACTTTGTGAGCAAACTGTCGGGTGATCAAAAAGCCGATGCCCAGCTCATTGGCCAATTTGG
>JAJTGB010000139.1 GCA_021298995.1 Comamonadaceae bacterium
GCTTCGACCACAGCACGGCGTGACAACACGACGTTGTTGCGCTTGCGGTCCAACTTGATGACCTTGAATTCCATGGTCTTGTTTTCGTACGGTGACAGGTCTTTGGTAGGACGTGTGTCAACCAATGAGCCTGGCAAGAAAGCACGAATGCCGTTGACCAAAACGGTGAGGCCGCCTTTGACTTTGCCGCTGGTGGTGCCGGTGACGAATTCGCCGGATTCCAAGGCCTTTTCCAAGGACAACCATGATGCCAAACGCTTGGCAGTGTCACGGCTCAAAATGGTGTCGCCGTAGCCGTTCTCGATGGAACCGATGGCCACAGACACGAAGTCGCCAACTTGGACTTCGATTTCGCCCAGATCTGATTTGAATTCTTCCAGGGGCACGTAGGCTTCAGATTTGAGGCCGGCGTTCACAACCACGAAGTTGTGTTCGATTCGAACAACTTCAGCGGTGATCACTTCGCCTGGGCGCATTTCCGTGCGCTTCAGTGATTCTTCAAATAGGGCTGCAAAAGATTCTGACATTCAAGTTCCTAATCCGCAAAAAGGTCTGACGACTGCGATATTGCGTCGTTACCAAGGCTAGATGCGGCGGTTGTTTGCGTTTTCACGCGGGTTAAGTTGATGAACCACAAGGCATGTGCGCAAGCAGCGCGGAGGGTGCTTTGTGGACCTCTGCAAGTCTTCTTTGTTTAAGTTTTTAAATTAAACGGGGAAGGCTTGTTTGCTCTGCCACCAGTCAAGGACCTGTGTCACCGATTGATCGATGCTCAAATCTGAGTTGTCTAGCAACATTGCGTCTTGCGCTGGCTTCAAGGGTGCCACGCTGCGAGATGTGTCTCGAGCGTCGCGAGCCTCTAAGTCAGCCCGAAGATCGGCGATTTTAGCCTGAAAACCTTTAGAAATCAATTGCTTATAGCGCCTGTCGGCTCTTTTTGCGGCGCTGGCGGTTAAAAACACCTTCAAAGGCGCCCCAGGAAAGATGACTGTGCCCATGTCGCGGCCATCGGCCAAGAGGCCGGGCAGGCGCTGGAAGCTGTGCTGAAGGGCCACCAAAGCCACTCGAACAGCTGGCAAAGTAGATACCTTAGAGGCGTTCATGCCGCCTTCTTCGCTGCGGATGGCGTCGGTCACGTCTTGGTCATTGAGCAAGACTTTGTCGCCTTCAAAGCGCACGGGCAGCTTTTCAGCCAGGGTGGCAATGGCGGATTCGTTGCTTGACTCTAAGCTAAGGCCTGCCTGCAAAGCGGCATAGGCCGTGACGCGGTAGAGGGCGCCAGAGTCTAGGTAGTGGTAGCCCAAACGTTCGGCCACCAGGCTAGACAAAGTGCCTTTGCCAGAGGCGGTTGGGCCATCGATGCAAATGACGGGGATGCGGTCTGCCGATGTTTGTGTCAAAGAGAACAGCGCTTCGAAATAATCGGGAAAGGTTTTGGCCACGCACTTGGGGTCTTCAATGCGCACGGCATGTTGGTCGGCATTGAAGGCAGCCAAAGAGAAACACATGGCCACACGGTGATCGTCGTAGGTGTGAATGCTGGCAGCTTTCCATTGGCCTGCTGTCAAGGGATGAATGCGCAACCAATCGGGGCCTTCTTCTACCTGCGCGCCCAACTTGTGCGCTTCTCTGGCCATGGCCGCAATGCGATCGGTTTCCTTCACTCGCCAGCTGGCAATGTTGCGCAGGGTGGTGGGGCCGTCGGCATACAAAGCCATGACGGCCAAGGTCATGGCGGCATCAGGGATGTGATTGCAGTCTAAGTCGATGGCCTTCAGAGGCCATGCGCCGCGTTTAATTTCTAGCCAATTGGGGCCGCTCTCAATGTGTGCGCCCATTTGGGCTGCGGCGTCTATGAAGCGAATGTCGCCTTGTATGGAAGATGCACCCACACCTTGAATGTGAATGGCTTTGTCTGTTGCGGCCAAGGCGCCCAAGGCAATGAAATAACTGGCCGATGAGGCATCGGCTTCCACGTGAATTTCCCCCGGTGAGGAGTAGTGGCTACCGGCAGGAATTGTGAAACGTTGCCAGCCATCGCGCTGGACCTGGATGCCATAGCGCGTCAACAAGTTCAGGGTGATTTCAATGTACGGCTTAGATATGAGTTCGCCCACCACTTCAATCACGATGTCTTTTTGGGCGGCTAAAGGCAGCGACATCAAGAGTGCCGTGAGGAATTGGCTCGACACATCGCCGCGAACTTGAATGGGCTTGTCTAGTTGCAGTTGAGGCGACAAAACGCGCAATGGTGGATAGCCTTCGTTGCCCAAATAGTCAATGTGGCAACCCAATAGGCGCAGTGCATCGACCAAGTCGCCAATGGGACGCTCGTGCATGCGCGGCACACCTTTGAGGGTAAAGTCGCCGCCCATCACTGCCAATGCGGCGGTGAGGGGGCGCATGGCTGTGCCGGCGTTGCCCATGAAAAACTCAATGGCTTCGGTGGGCTTCTTCAAGCCTGCTGATTGACCCCTTGAAGTGCTTTGCCCCAAACCCGTAATGCAAACACTGTTGGTGCCCGCCTTGGGTTCAACGCCGCAGCCCAGTTGGCGCAATGCGTCCAACATCACACGGGTGTCGTCGGAATCCAAAAGGTCGTGCACCCAAGTGCTACCAGCGCAAAGTGCGGACAACAACAAGACTCGATTAGAAATACTTTTTGAGCCTGGCAGCGTGACAGTGCCGCCCGCTTGTTGCAGGGAAGGGAGGTCTAGAAACGCGGTGGCAAACATGTTGGCTAAATTATTCTTCTGACTTTGAGTTGGCACCCATGCGCCAATTGAAACGCAAATCACTGGCTTGGCGAATCATGTCTTCAAGGGCTTGCGGCTCGTTGGCTTGAATGGCCGTTTCAAAGTCGTTCAAGGCCTTTTTGAAATGGCTGATTTGAAACAAGACCTGCTCGCGGTTGGTGGTCAAAATGTCGCGCCAGATCACAGGGTCGCTGGCAGCAATGCGTGAGAAATCTCTGAAACCAGGACCGCCCAGGGCAATCAAGTCGGGGCCGTTGTGCTGCTGAAAAATGCCGCGAATGATGGCGTAGGACAACACATGCGGCAGGTGGCTCACCGCAGCAAAAGCAGCATCGTGGGCGGCTGGCGTGAGTTCTGTGATGTAGCTGCCCAAGCTCTTCCAGACTTGCTTGGCCAACTGAACTTGTGTGGCACCTGAGCTGGCCATGGGCGTGACGATCAGTGCGCGATCTTTGTACAGATCGGCATCTGAGTGTTCTACGCCTGCCACTTCTTTGCCTGCAATAGGATGGACAGGCACGAAGCAATGCAGTTTGTCGCCCAATGTGCGGATTGCAGCTGCCACGATGTCTGACTTGGTGGAGCCCACGTCCATCAAAAGTGCATCTGGTTTCAAGGCCGGGGCAATGGCTTTAAAGCAAGCTTCTGTGGCCGTCACAGGCACTGCCAATAAAACCAAATCGGCATCTGTCACGCCTTGTTCAATGCTGTTTACTGCCAGGTCAATGACACCCATGCTGAGGGCTTTTTGGCGCGATGATTCAGAGGCACTGTAGCCCACAATGTGAGGCGCCCACCCAGCCATGCGAGCGGCCAAAGCAAAAGAGCCGCCCATCAGACCGCAGCCAATGAGAGCGACTTTTTTGAATTTCATTCCGAAATAGGGTAGGAACCCAACACCTTGTAGAAGGCACACAGGCCTTGCAGTTCTTGCAGGGCAACAGCTACATGCGGCTGAGAAATATGACCTTGAATGTCGATGTAGAAATAGTATTCCCACTGGCCTGATTTGGCGGGTCGAGATTCAAAGCGCGTCATGGACACGCCGTTGTTTTTGAGGGGCATGAGCAAGTCATGTACAGCGCCTGGTTTGTTGGGTACGGAGACCACCAAGCTGGTGCAGTCTTTGCCAGATACGGGTGGCGTGGCCAATGTTTGTGGCAAGCAAATCACGGCAAAACGGGTGCGGTTGGTGGCTTCGTCTTGAATAGCGTGCGCCACAATGTGCAGGCCAAATTGTGAGGCTGCGCGTTCACTGGCAACGCCGGCCCAAGCAGGATTTGAAGCGGCCAAGCGAGCACCTTCGGCATTGCTAGAAACCGCGCGACGCTCGGCGTGTGGTAAGTGTTGTGTGAGCCAATTTTGGCATTGAGCCAGCGCTTGCGGATGCGCCAATACCACTTCAATGTCTTGGAGCTTGTCGGTTTGACGCAGCAAATTGTGTCTAACCAACAGACTGACTTCGCCAATGACATGCACGGGCGAGCGCAAGAACAAATCGAGCGATCGGGCCACCACGCCTTCGGTGGAGTTTTCCATGCCCACCACGCCGTACTGAGCGGTGCCAGCAGCTGTGGCATGGAACACTTCATCGAAATTGTTGCAGTAAATGAGGCTGGCCGCGCTGCCAAAAAATTGAATGGCGGCTTGTTCGCAGAAAGTGCCTTGAGGGCCAAGAACTGCAACGCGCTGAGGCGCTTCTAGGGCCAAACAGGCCGACATGATTTCGCGCCAAATGGAGGCCACATGTGCATTGTGCAAAGGCCCTTGATTGGCCTTTTCAATTTTGGCAATGACTTGCGCCACACGATCGGGGCGAAAGAAGGGAGAGCCTTCGGCGCGTTTGATTTCACCCACTTTTTCAGCCACTTTGGCGCGCTGGTTCAGCAAGCTCAAAAGCTGCTGATCGAGCGAGTCAATTTGAATGCGCAGTTCGCCTAAAGCGTCTGATTGAATAGGTTGCGTCATGTTGAGTTCAGTCAAGAAAGTCAAACGCTTGAACGATTTTGTTCAAGCCTGTTTTGTTTCGAAATCTTGGAGGTAAGACACCAGC
>JAJTGB010000140.1 GCA_021298995.1 Comamonadaceae bacterium
GCCGGTTTGGCTACTAAGTGCCAAATTCAAGTGGCTTACGCCATTGGTGTGGCACGCCCCATGAACATCACCATCAACACCGAAGGCACTGGCGTGATCTCTGACGACAAGATTGCCGCTTTGGTGAACGAGCACTTTGACTTGCGCCCCAAGGGCATCATTCAAATGCTCGACCTGTTGCGCCCCATCTACAGCAAGACTGCAGCGTACGGCCACTTTGGCCGTGACGAACCCAACTTCACATGGGAACGCACCAACTTGGCCGCCACACTGCGTGCAGCGGCTGGCTTGAAGTGATTACTTGACGGGGTTTTCTAAAACGCCAATCCCGTCAATTTCAACTCGCACCACATCGCCCGACTTTAAATATTTGGGCGGTGTGAAGCCAATGCCCACACCCACGGGTGTGCCAGTGGCAATGACGTCACCTGGATACAAGGTAATGCCTGCACTCAAAGTTTCGATGAGGGTGGGAATGTCAAAAATCAAATCGGGCGTGGCGGCGTTTTGGCGCTCTTCGCCATTGACATAGCAGCGCACATGGGTGTTTGTGCCATCCATTTCATCGGCGCTCACCAACCACGGACCCATGGGGCAGAAGGTGTCAAAGGACTTGCCCATGTGCCATTGCATGTGCTTGTTTTGCCAATCGCGCGCGGTCACGTCGTTGACGATGGTGTAACCCCACACGTGCTTCATGGCGTCGGCCTTGGTGATGCCCTTACCGCCTTGGCCAATGATCACGGCCAACTCAGCTTCGTAGTCAATGGCAGTTGACACTTTGGGCATCTCGATGGCCTCTCCCGTGGCAATGACGCACTCGGGCACTTTGGTAAAGATGATGGGCTCGGCGGGAATCTCACCCCCTGCTTTGGCACTGCTGTCGAAGCCACTGCGCGCAAATTCTTTGGCGTGTGCGTGGTAGTTTTTACCCACGCAAAAAATGTTGCGCCGGGGGTGTGGCAAGGGAGCGCGCAATTGCACATCTTTCAGTGCAATGGGCGCGCCTTGCGCTGGCAAGGCTTCACCGCGCGACAAGGCATCGACCAATGTGAGGGCTCCCAGTTCGCGATCGGCCAAAGACAAATCAAAGGGGGTTACCGAGTTTAAATCTTGTGACACCAAGCCCACGTGAGGTTGGTCTTGGTAAAAGAAAGCAGCAATACGCATTTTGAGGCACTCAAAGTGAAGGTTGAATCAGCCGCTATTGTGACGCTTTGTGCAAATTCTGGCGGTGAGCCCAATTCACTGTGCGATGGCCTCTTGTGACATAGGTTCATGCAGAAAAGAAAGCGCAGTGTTAGAGTGCACTCAATGGCCTTAAAGTTGCTAACAGAGCTGCTTAAAGCTGACTCACACAACAGGAGACTTTATGAAATTATTCCCATCATCAAAACCCGCAGTTGCCACTCGGCGCCAATTGTTGGGCACTACGGCTGCTCTTTTAAGTGGCCTCACATTGAACTTGGGTTTGACGGCCAACGCTTTGGCTCAAACCGCAGCTTACCCCAGCAAATCCATCACCATGATTGTGCCTTTCCCCCCTGGCGGATTGGCTGACATTGTGGCCCGCCCTGTGGCAGAAGCCATGAGCCGTGAATTGGGCCAGCCCGTGGTCATTGAAAACCGAGGCGGTGCCGGTGGTGGCATTGGCATGGGGGTGGCCGCGCGCGCCAAGCCCGATGGCTACACCGTCCTCTTGGCCTTGTCGTCCTTAACAGTCATTCCCGAGGCCGACGCTTTGCTGGGCCGCAACCCGATGTTTTTATTGAACGAGTTGCGCCCCATTGCGCGTTATACCGCCGACCCCACCGTCTTGGCAGTGCGCGCCGACTCGCCTTGGAAAACTGTCAAAGATTTCGTTGAAGATGCCCGCAAACGGCCAGGTGCCATCAACTATGGCTCTTCCGGCAACTACGGCACCATGCATGTGCCTATGGAAATTTTGGCGCAAACAGCCGGCATCAAAATGACGCACATTCCCTTCACGGGTGCAGGTCCTGCCGTGGTGGCCATGCTGGGCGGTCAAATTGACGCCTTGTCCACCGGCCCCGCTACCGTCTTGCAGCACGTCAAAGCCGGCAAGATTCGTGTTTTAGGCCATTGGGGCAATGGCAGCTTGGCGTCCATGCCCGATGTGAGTAGCTTGAAAGATTTGGGCTTCAATGCAGAGTACGCCCAATGGTCGGGCTTGTTCATTCCCAGCGGTACCCCAGAGCCCATTGCGCAACGCTTGCGTGCCGCTGCCAAAGTGGCCGCTCAAGACAGCAAAGCGCGGGACATCATTCAAAATACGGGCAGCCCTGTGCAGTACTTAGACAGCCCCGAGTTTGAAAAATACGTTCAAGCCGATGCCAGACGCATGACCGATGTGGTCAAGAAAATTGGCAAAGTGGAATAAAAAATCAATTTAAATTTGGAGATACACATGAAAACAATGAATACCCCACAAACCTCTCAAGCGGTCAAACTTCAAAGCCAAAAACGCCGCACCTTGGTGGCCGCTTTGGCGGGCCTCTTGTTCATTGGCACTGGTATTTTTCTGTCGCAACAAGCGCACGCGCAAAACTACCCCACTCGCCCCGTCAAAATTGTGGTGCCCTTTGCCACAGGTGGCCCAGCAGACAACTACGCGCGTTTCATCGCGCAACGCTTGCAAGACAGTTTGGGACAAACATTTGTGGTCGACAACAAGCCGGGCGCGGGCTCCGTCATTGGCACCGACTTGGCCGCCAAAGCAGCACCCGATGGCTACACATTGCTGTTGATGTCCAACACGCAAACGGTCAATGAAACACTGATTCCCAACAAGCCTTACGGACTCATGAAAGACTTTGTCGGTGTGGCCCCCATCAACTACTCTGACTTGGTTTTGGTGGTCAACCCCAGCAAGGGCATGAACACCTTGGCCGATGTCATTCGAGTGGCCAGAGCCCAACCCGGCAAATTGAACTACGCCTCTTCAGGCCCAGGCACCCCCTATCACATGGCCGGCGAATTGTTCAAAAGCTTGGCCAAGATTGATGTGGTGCACGTGCCCTACAAAGGCAGCTCAGGTGCACGCACCGATGTACTTGCGGGCCAAGTGGACATGATGTTCGACGCCGTTACCACCATGACCGAGCAAGTCAAAGCTGGCAAAGTCAAAGCGGTTGGCACCACTGGCAGAGTTCGCTCTGATGTGCTGCCCGATGTTCCCACCCTGAACGAAAATGGTGTGGCAGGTTACGAGGCCACCATTTGGCTTGGTTTGATGGCGCCCAAAGGCACGCCCAAAGCCATTGTCGACAGACTCAATGAAGCTGTGTCCAAAATTGCTGCGCAAGCCGATGTCAAACAGCAGTGGGCCAAACAAGGCGCTGCGCCCATCATTTTGAACCCCACACAGTTTGACAAATATTTGCAAGACGACATTGCCAAATGGGCTGGCGTGATCAAATCTGCCAACATCAAATTGGATTGATGCTTTGACACGCTTTATTCATCTGCTGAGTGGCGGCGCCGCACAGGGCTTGGTCACCGCACTCAAGCCCGCTATTGAACAAACCACCGACACTCAACTGTCTTGCACCTTTGGTGCTGTGGGCTTGATGAAACAAAAGCTGCTGGAGGGTGCCCCTTGCGATGTGGTCATTTTGACAGCGGCACTCATTGAACAACTGAGTGCTTCGGGGCATGTGTTGGCGGGCAGTGCACGCCATCTGGGACCCGTTAAAACGGGTGTGGCTGTGAAGCACGGTACGCCCTGGCCTCAAGTTGAAACGGCAGAACAACTCAAAGCGGCCATGCTGGCCGCCACAGGCATTTACATGCCCGATCCGCAATTGGCCACAGCGGGTATTCATTTCATGAAAGTCCTCACAGGTTTGGGCATTGCAGGCACAGTGGCCAGCAAACTGCGTACCTATCCGAATGGCAACGCTGCCATGAATGCCATGGCCGCGTGCGATGACCCTCACGTGATTGGCTCGACCCAAGTGACCGAAATTTTGATCACGCCAGGCATTGATTTGGTAGCCAACTTGCCGCTGGAGTTTGAATTGGCCACCATGTACACCGCTGGTGTGCGCTCGACCAGCACCTGTACGGCACAAGCGCAAGCCATGATCGATCTATTGACCAGCCCAGAGCAGGCTGCGCTTCGCGCTAAGGGCGGGTTTTTGCCAGTCGCTTAAGCCAAGCGAGTTTGGCGTGGGCTTGGTTGAATAACCCCTTTAAGAACCCCTGATTTTTCAAGAACCCTCTTGAAATACTCCCAAACACCCTTATCATTAGCACTCGCAGGAGATGAGTGCTAACAACGTCAGCCCCCTCCAAAGAACCCTAAAGTATTCAATTTTTGAATACTTTTTGTTTTTAACCTTGTTTCATATTTAGGAGATCCAATGAAACTGCGTCCTCTCGGCGATCGCGTGATCGTCAAACGTGTCGAAAGCGAAACCAAAACAGCCTCTGGCATCGTCATTCCTGATGCAGCTGCTGAAAAGCCCGATCAAGGCGAAGTCTTGGCCGTTGGCCCAGGCAAGCGCAATGATAAAGGCGAAGTGTTGGCCATGAACGTGAAAGTCGGCGACCGCGTGTTGTTCGGCAAGTACAGCGGCCAAACCGTCAAGGTTTTGGGCGATGAGCTGTTGGTCATGAAAGAAGAAGACCTGTTCGCGGTCGTCGAGTAATTTTTAAATCGGAGAAATTCAAATGGCAGCAAAAGACGTAATTTTCGGCGGCGAAGCCCGCGCACGCATGGTTGAAGGCGTGAACATTTTGGCCAACGCGGTCAAAGTAACTTTGGG
>JAJTGB010000020.1 GCA_021298995.1 Comamonadaceae bacterium
ACCAAAATTTTCGGCAGTCGCAACGACCGCACGATCAAACAGTACCGCAAAACTGTGGTGCTCATCAATGGCTTAGAAGCTCAGTACGAAGCTTTAAGCGATGAACAATTGCGCGCCAAAACCGATGAGTTTCGAACTCGCGTGGCGCAGGGTGAATCTTTGGACAAAATTTTGCCTGAAGCTTTTGCAGTGGTACGTGAGGGCTCCAAGCGTGTCATGAAGATGCGCCACTTCGACGTGCAAATGTTGGGTGGTATTTCTTTGCACAAAGGCAAGATTTCTGAAATGGGCACCGGCGAAGGCAAAACCTTGACGGCCACCTTGGCGGTGTATTTGAATGCCTTGTCCAACAAAGGCGTGCATGTGGTCACCGTCAACGACTACTTGGCCAGTCGCGATGCGCAGTGGATGGGCAAGCTCTACAACTTTCTAGGCATGAGTGTGGGCATCAACTTGTCACAGCTTTCGCGCGAAGAAAAGCAGGCCGCCTACAACTCAGACATCACGTACGGCACCAACAACGAGTTTGGCTTTGACTATCTGCGCGACAACATGGTCTATGAAGCCAAAGACCGCGTACAACGCAGCCTCAACTACGCCATCGTTGACGAGGTTGATTCTATTTTGATTGACGAGGCGCGCACGCCGCTCATCATCAGCGGTCAAGCCGACGATCACACCGCGCAATACCAAGCCATGAATCAAGTGGTGCCCATGCTGACACGCCAAGAAGGCGAAGCAGATCCTCGCACGGGTGAGGGCATTACCAAGCCCGGCGATTTCACGGTTGACGAAAAATCACACCAAGTGTTTTTGACCGAACAGGGTCATGAAAAAGCCGAAGGCATTTTGGCGAACGCTGGGCTCATTCCTGAAGGCGCAAGTCTTTACGATCCTGCCAACATTGCGCTCATGCACCACCTCACGGCAGCCTTGCGTGCCAATCACATCTACCACCGCGATCAGCACTATGTGGTGCAAGAGGGCGAGATTGTGATTGTGGACGAGTTCACGGGCCGTCTCATGACTGGCCGTCGCTGGAGCGATGGCTTGCACCAAGCGGTCGAAGCCAAAGAAGGTGTGGCCATCCAGGCTGAAAACCAAACCATGGCTTCCATCACCTTCCAAAACTACTTCCGTTTGTACGGTAAGTTGGGTGGCATGACCGGTACAGCCGACACTGAAGCTTACGAGTTCCAAGAAATTTACGGTTTGGAAACCGTGGTCATTCCACCAAACCGCATCAGCCGCCGCCAAGACCAACTCGATCGCGTTTACAAATCGTCGCCAGAAAAATACAACGCCGCCATTGCCGATATTCGGGAATGTTTTGAGCGTGGTCAGCCGGTGTTGGTGGGTACCACCTCGATTGAAAACTCAGAACTCATCTCTGAGTTGCTCACCAAAGCCAAGTTGCCGCACCAAGTGTTGAATGCCAAGCAACATGCCCGAGAGGCCGACATCATTGCGCAAGCAGGCCGTCCTGGCATGATTACCATTGCCACCAACATGGCAGGCCGCGGTACTGACATTGTGCTGGGCGGTAACATTGAAAAAGACATTCAGGCCATTGAGTTCGATGAGAATTTAAGCGAAGCCGATCGCCAATCGAAAGTGGCAGCCATGCGAACCGATTGGCTCACGGTGCACGAGCAAGTGAAGTCTTTGGGTGGCTTGCGCATCATTGCCACCGAGCGCCATGAGTCGCGCCGCATTGACAATCAATTGCGCGGTCGATCAGGCCGCCAGGGCGACCCAGGCTCCTCACGCTTTTACTTGAGCTTGGACGATCCACTCATGCGCATTTTTGCGGGTGATCGCGTGCGCGCCATCATGGATCGCCTCAAAATGCCCGAAGGTGAAGCCATTGAAGCCGGCATGGTGACACGCAGCATTGAAAGTGCGCAACGTAAAGTTGAGGCGCGCAACTTTGACACGCGCAAACAATTGCTCGAATACGACGACGTGTCCAATGACCAGCGCAAGGTCATTTACCAACAGCGCAACGACATCTTGGATGCCGCCGAAATGGACGCCCAAATTGCAGGACTGCGAGAGGGTTGTTTCACCGACCTGGTGCGCCAGTATGTGCCGGTCGAAAGCGTAGAAGAGCAGTGGGACTTGGTGAGCCTAGAGCGTGTGCTCAAAGACGATTGGCAAATTGAATTGCCGCTGCGCGAAAAAGTAGCCGCAGCCACGGCCATTACTGACGAAGAAATTTTGGAGATGGTTGTGCAAGCAGCCAACAATGTCTTCAAAGAAAAATTGGATGCAGTGGGTGTTGAAAACTTTGTACCCTTCCAGCGAGTGGTGCTGTTGCAAAGTATCGACACACACTGGCGCGAGCACCTGAGCTCCTTGGATTATTTGCGCCAAGGCATTCATTTGCGAGGTTATGCGCAGAAGCAACCGAAGCAAGAATACAAACGCGAAGCCTTTGAGCTGTTTGGTCAATTGCTCGATTCTGTGAAAAACGAAGTCACTCGCATTTTGATGAACGTCAAGATAGAGTCTTCTGCGCAAATTGAAGAAGCGGCGCAAGTCTTGGAGGAGCGTGCTGAAAACATCAGCAATGTCACCTACACCGCGCCGGATGAAAAAGGCGAGCCACAAACCCAATCAGATTCCAAGAGTGTGGTGTTTGCGCCTGTGGGTCGCAACGAACCCTGCCCGTGTGGCAGTGGTAAAAAATTCAAGTTCTGCCACGGCAAGTTGGCCTAAACGCTTTTCAAAAGGGTTTTCATGACAGTGAATCTTCAAGCACCCAAGCCCGCCGATGTGCTGGCTGTTCCGGGTGTTCGCTTGGGCATTGCTCAGGCAGGTGTTCGCAAGGTGGGGCGCAAAGACCTCACTGTCATTTTGTTGGATGAAGGCAGCGCCGTGTCGGGTGTCTTTACCCAAAACCGCTATTGCGCAGCGCCTGTTCAAGTGTGTCGCGAGCACTTGCAGCAAGTTGAAGTGGCAAAGGCCGACACGCACATCCGTGCTTTGCTCATCAATACCGGTAATGCCAACGCCGGCACCGGTGCCAAAGGCCTGGCCGACGCGCGTTCAACTGCCGATGCATTGGCCCAATTGCTCCAAGTGAAGCCACAACAAATCTTGCCTTTTTCAACAGGCGTGATCATGGAGAACTTGCCGGTTGACCGCATTGTGGCGGGCCTGCCCGCGGCCATTGCTGATGCGCAAGCACAGCACTGGGCTAAGGCTGCAGAAGGCATTATGACCACCGACACAGTGCCCAAGGCCTACAGCGCGCAAGTGGTGTTGTCGGGTCAAACGGTCACCATCACCGGTATCAGCAAAGGTGCTGGCATGATTCGTCCCAACATGGCCACCATGTTGGGCTTCTTGGCCACAGATGCCAACATCGACCCCGCCTTGTTGCCTGCATTGGCCACCGACTTGGCCAATTCTTCATTCAACCGAATCACCATCGATGGCGATACTTCCACCAACGACTCGTTCATTGTGATGGCCACGCGCAAAGCAGCACATGCAGCCATCTCATCATGGGATTCGACCGATGGCATAGCTTTGCGCAATGCCATGATGTCGGTTGCCCAAAAATTGGCGCATGCCATTGTGCGCGATGGTGAAGGTGCTACCAAGTTCATCACCATTCGCGTCGAGGGTGGCAAAACGTCAGAAGAATGTCGCTTGGCTGCCTATGCCATTGCGCACTCGCCTTTGGTCAAAACAGCTTTCTTTGCCAGCGACCCCAACTTAGGCCGCATCTTGGCCGCTGTCGGTTATGCCGGTATTCACGATCTCGACCAAGACCTGATCGGCCTGTACCTTGACGAAGTGTGTGTGGTTAAAAACGGTGGCCGTAATCCAGATTACCAAGAGGCCGATGGCCAACGTGTCATGAAGCAAAGTGAAATCACCATCAAAGTGTCATTGGGCCGCGGCAACGCAGCCGACACCGTTTGGACCTGCGACTTAAGCCACGACTATGTTTCCATCAATGCAGACTACCGCTCATGAGCGCCGCCATTGAAAAACTCTTAGAACGTGCTGTGCTCGTGATGGAGCGCATTGAACGCGTCTTGCCGCAGCCCCTCAGCGAGCCTCAGTGGGGTGAGGCCATTGCTTGGCGGTATCGCAAACGTGCCTCAGGCCATGGCGTGTTGGAACCCGTGCGCCATGTGTCCGACATGAATCTGGCGGACCTGCAAGAAATTGACGGACAAAAAGAAAAGTTACAACAAAACACCTTGCAATTTGTCAAAGGCTTGCCAGCCAACAACGTGCTTCTAACCGGCTCACGTGGCACCGGAAAATCTTCCTTGATCAAAGCTTGCTTGAACGCCTATGCATCACAAGGCTTGCGCCTTATTGAAGTTGACAAAGAAGACCTGACCGATTTGCCCGATATTGTCGATGTGGTCTCCGGCCGGCCCGAAAAATTCATCATCTTTTGCGATGACTTGAGCTTTGAAGATGGTGAAGGTGGCTACAAGGCTTTGAAATCGATTCTCGATGGGTCGGTGGCGGCATCTACACCCAATGTGCTCATTTATGCCACCAGCAACCGCCGTCACTTGTTGCCAGAGCACATGAAGGACAACCTCACCTACACGCACACCGAAGACGGTGAGGTGCATCCAGGTGAGGTCATTGAAGAAAAAATTTCTTTGTCCGAGCGCTTTGGTTTGTGGATCAGCTTTTACCCGTTCTCTCAAGATGAATACCTCACCATCGTGGCGCAGTGGCTGCGCTCATTGGGTGCCACAGAAGCTGTCATTCAAGCATCTGGCCCCGAAGCACTGGTCTGGGCACTCGAGAGAGGTTCCAGAAGCGGCCGTGTGGCTTATCAGTTTGCACGCGACTATGTGGGGCGCATGGGGCAGGGTGCTTCAACTCAGCGATCTTTATGACTGGGGCAACGGCAGACAAGCCATCGCTTTTAGTGGCCGATGCACACCGCCAACGTGAGGGCGGTGAAGATCGAAAGACGGTCGATGTGGCTGTTGGTATCTTGATCAACGAGCGCCATCAGTTTTTACTCACATCTAGGCCCTTAGGCAAAGTCTACGAGGGTTACTGGGAGTTTCCGGGTGGCAAGCTGGAGGCCAACGAAACAGTGGCCCAAGCTCTATCCCGCGAACTCGAGGAAGAATTGGGTTTGAAAATTGGTGACGTGCAAATATGGCGCCAACAGTTGGTGGACTACCCGCATGCCCTGGTCAGACTCAACTTTTGCAAAGTCCACAGTTGGCAGGGCAATTTAGAAATGCGCGAAGGACAACAGTTTGCTTGGCAAAGTTTGCCACTCGATGTGGTGCCTGTATTGCCAGGCACAGTGCCTGTTTTAACTTGGTTGGCCGAAGAGCAAGGCTTTGTGGGTGCCACACACCAAGCTTCAAATTAAGCGCAATCACTGCAACTTGGGATCGCCAAAATTGTCTTGATCGGGGGGTGTGTCTTCGGGCACTCTGAAGCTCTCATTGGCCCAAGCACCCAGATCAATGCCCTTGCAACGCGCGCTGCAAAATGGGCGATAAGCATTTTGTGAGCTGAACAAACTGGGGCCACCACAGGTGGGGCACTTCACTTGTTTGGGCTTGGCAGATGGCTCGCTCATGGGTCTCTCACCAGATTCAAAAGCGTCTGCCCTTTAAGAGCAGAGTGTCATTTCAAAGGGCGTATCTTCTTTGCTGGCGAGCAGTTTGCCATCGTCTTGTTGTTGCATGAGGCGAATAACCACCAGCAAACGGTTGCAGCTGATTTCGGGTGTGAGGTTCAGGCTGTCGTCGATGCGCAAGCGCAGCAATTGAAAGTTGCGACCTTGCGGCAAATTTTGTTGAAGCTGGCCGCTTGTGGCCATGACCTTCTGGGTACTGCCAGATTCACGCATCATTTTGAGAATGAGCTGAATGGCTTTGGCCAAAGGCGCAAAGTGTTGTGACCAGTTGTACAAATCTGCCTGCCGTGAATCGGGAGCATGGTGTTGCCAGGCATGGTAGGCCGGCAAGTCAAATTCGCAGGTGCCGCCAGGAATGGCTGAGCGGCTTCGAATGCTGTTGAGGAACTCACTTTCGCCCAGTGCGCTGCCCATTTTGCCAACCATGTTGTTGAGCGAGTCGAAGCGTTGCTCGAGTTGCTCAATGATCAGGTCGAGTGCTTGCTCTGAAATGGAGGGGTTGCCACGGTAACCATTGAGCTGCTGTTTGTGCCGCTCAATGTCTTTGAGAATTTCTGACTTGAGTTCTGATCGAGAAGCAACCTCCATGATTTCAAAAATCGTGGAAAGGGCGTAATGGTGATCAAGGGCTTCGGATCGCTGACTCAATTGGTTGAAGCGCGCAAACAAATGTTGCAAACGCAAATAGGTTCGAGTGCGTTCGTTGAGGGGGTATTCGTAAAGTATCACGCTGCGTCTTTCAGTGACAAGATCATAGCCCGAAGCGAGCCATCATTTCATGCACCAAGTGTTCCAGATGCGTTAAATCGATGCCCTCGTTGAAAATGACTGCGTCGGCACAGGCGAGCCGCTGTTGACGGCTGGCCTGCTGAGAAATGATGCGCTCAATATCGGCGCGGCCAAGTTGATTTCGGGCCATGACCCGCTGAATTTGGGTTTCTACTTCACAGTCGACCACACAAACCCAGTCGACTTGACGGCGCCATCGATCGCCTGACTCGACCAAAAGGGGCACGTCGTAGACCAAGCAGGCGTGGCCAGCCGCCACGGCAGCGTGGCTTTGTTCTTGCAGTACTTGCCCAACCAGAGGGTGAACAATGGCTTCGAGTTGGCGTTTGCTAGAGGGGTTTGAAAAGACCAGCGCTCGCATGGCCTCTCGGTCCATGGCGCCATCGGGGCTGATCAGGGTCTCGCCAAATTCGGCCAAGATGGCTGGAATGGCTCTGCCACCTGGCTGCGTTAAAGACCTGGAAATGGCATCGGCGTCCATGACCGCAGCACCAGCGCGCGCCAAGATGCTTGCCACCGTGCTTTTGCCGCTGCCAATGCCGCCCGTCAGGCCCAGTCGAAGTGGCTTGCGGCTCAACGGATCAAGCTCCCATAGAAATGCCTAAAAAGAAACATGCGAATCCAGAAAAGGCCAAAAAAGGTCCAAAAGCGAAGTGTCCATTGTGACCCAGTTGCCCCCTTATTTTTTGGCTGACCCCAAAAATCAGCCCTGAAATAGAGGCCAACAGCAGCAGTGGTAACAGGCTCCAAACCCCCACCCAAGCCCCAAGTCCCGCCAACAGTTTGAGGTCGCCTTTGCCCATACCCTCCTTGCCTGCAAGCTGCTCAAAGCCCCAACTGACCAACCAAAGAAGCCCATAGCCTAGGACTGCGCCCGAGAGTGAATGCAGAAGCGGGGTGGGGGTGAGGGACATGGCGCTGCCAATGAGGCCCACCCAAAGCAGCGCTTGAGTGAGGGCATCTGGCAGAAGGAAGGTCTCGGCATCAATCCAAGCAAGGGCCAACAGCATGGCGCAAAAGGCGCTGGCTAACAGCGCCGACCCACCAAAGCCAAATTTGAGAAGGCACAAGCAAAACAAGCCAGCAGTTAGAACTTCCACCATTGGGTAGCGCCATGAAATGGGCTGCTGACAATGCCGGCATCGCCCTAAGCTCATAGCATAGGACAGCACAGGAATGAGCTCGTACCAGAGAAGCTGGTGTTGACAATGCGGGCAGTGTGACCGCGGCGTTTTGAGATTGAAAGAAGCAGCTTCTGATTCTTCATTCCGCAAGATCATGAGGGGCAAGCGGTAGATGAGCACATTGAGAAAACTGCCGATGACCAAGCCAAGGGCAGCAAACAACACGATGTGCGACGCATTGACATCGGCCACGTGAGGCAACACCCAACCCATGGCGCCTGGTGGCTGCCACAGTTGGGGCCATGCAGTGGGTGTGATCAAAAGACTTGTCCTAAGTTAAAGATGGGCAAATACAGGGCCAGCAAAATGCCGCCAATGAGGGTGCCCAGCAGCACCATGATGAGGGGCTCTAGCAGGCTAGACAGGTTACCAATTTGTTGATTCACATCGGATTCCATGAGTTTGGCAGCACGTTGAAACATTGCGTCGAGCGATCCAGTTTCTTCACCAATGGCGCACATCTGAATGGTCATGGCAGAGAACAGCTTCGATTCTGACATGGCCTTGCTCAAACTGTGCCCCTCTTGAATGCGCTGTGTCAATTCAATTGTGGCTTGTTCCAAATTGGGTGAAGCAGTAGCAGCCGATGCGGGCGGGAGCGCTTCAGCGAGTGGAATGCCCGCCTTGAGCAGAGCAGACAAAGTTTGGGACCATTTCACGGCCATGGCTGTGAGTAGCAAAGACCCCAAGATGGGGCTGGCAAAGAGCAGTTTTTCAAAATTGATTTGAAAACTCAAGAATTTTTGATGCGACCAACGCAGCAAGGCTAAAAAAACACAGACAGCCCCAGCCAGTGCACCCGCCCAATGCCCCAGCCAAAAGCTCAGATCAATCAATTGTTGAGTGGCCCAAGGCAAAGACGCGCCCATGCTTTTGAAAACATCTTCAAAGACCGGAACTACCCAAAGCAAAATCACCACCAAAACCAATACGGCAATGGCCAGAATGCTCGCTGGGTAGATGAGCGCATTTTTGAGTTTGGCTTTCAGGGCGGCCTGGGCTTCAAGGGTATCGGCCAAGCGATCCAAAATGCTGTCTAGGATGCCTGCGGACTCGCCCGCAGACAACAAACTGCAGTAATGCTGATTGAAGATTTGAGGGTGTTTTTGAAAAGCACTGTAAAGCGATTGACCCGCGTTGATTTCGGCTCGAAGCATTTGCAAGGTGGCGCTAAAGGACTTTTGCGTAGCGCGTGATCCAACAATGCTTTGACTCAACAATTCCAAAGCCTGAGAGAGTGGAATGCCGGCACTCATGAGTGCTGCCCACTGACGCGTGAAAACGCTCAGGGTTTTGGCTGGCACGGATTTGCTGGCGTCAGTGCGAACAGGTGTGGGTTCTCGCCTGGCCGCAGCCCGAGAAAGTGCTGCATCAAGGGACATCGGTGTGCGCCAGAACTTCGGCCAAAGAAGTGATGCCTAGGGAGGCTTGCAAAAGTCCAGCATGGCGCAGCGAACAGACGCCTTCTTGTTCAGCTTGGGTTGCCAATTCTTGGCGACTGGCATTTTGCAAAATCAAATGCTGCAGAGCCGCAGTGATGGGCATCAATTGGAACAGACCAATGCGCCCCCAATAGCCCTTGTAGCACTGAGAGCAACCTTCTGCCGAATAAAAATGGTGCTGCGCAGTAGCTTGATGGCTGATGGATTGCAGGCCTAACTCTTTAAGCAAATGGGCTGAAACCGCCATGGGTTTTCGGCAGTGCACACACAAGCGGCGAACCAAACGTTGTGCAGTAATGAGGCTGATGCTGGAGGCCAAGTTGTAGGAGGCGATGCCCATGTTTCGCAGACGCACCAAAGCACTGGGCGCGTCTTGTGTGTGCAAAGTAGACAAGACCAAATGCCCTGTTTGCGAAGCCTTGATGGCAATGTCGGCTGTTTCGTGGTCTCTGATTTCTCCAACCATCAAGATGTCGGGGTCTTGCCTTAAAAAAGCACGCAAAGAGGTGGCGAAATTAAGCCCAATTCTTTCTTTCACATTGACTTGATTGATGCCGGGGAGTTGAATTTCAGAAGGGTCTTCTACCGTGGCAATATTCACTTCTGCGCGGTTGAGTAAATTCAAGCAGGCATACAAAGACTGAGATTTGCCTGAGCCCGTTGGACCCGTGACCAAAACCAAGCCGTGCGGTTTTTGGATGGCGTTCAGGAGTTTTTGCTTGTCGGAAGAGTTGTAACCCAAATGGTCCAAATTGAGTTTGGCCAAGTCGGTTGACAGGACGCGCACCACAATTTTTTCGCCAAAGAGGGTGGGCAAAGTGCTCACCCGCAGATTGAGGCGCTGAGAATTTTGAAGCCCGAGGTTCATTCGCCCGTCTTGCGGCAAGCGTTTTTCTGCAATGTCGAGACGCGACAAGACTTTGATACGGGAGGCGATTTGGTCTTTGAACTCAAACGGCGGTGCTGCGATTTCCTGCAGGACACCGTCAACTCGCAAGCGAACACGGTAAAAAGTTTCGAATGGCTCAAAATGAATGTCTGAAGCTCGCAAAAGAGCTGCAATTTCCCAAGTTTGCTGCAGGTAGTGAACCACAGGTGTTTCTGTGAAGAGAGGCGGGTTGCCGGATTGGACTTCCATCTGAACGTCGTTTCATGAGAACTGGGCATTCAATGATGCTGGCAATAAGACCAGAGCAACGATTCAAATTCGAAATGCAAGAATATGTACGCTGTTGTCCTCTTTCTCAAATTGGATGAAAATCAGGCATGGTTCAAAAACTGAACTGTGAGGAACTCATGAAATTTGTGTTTGTATTGGCCACCTTGTTCGCATTGAATGCCCATGCGAGCGATCCCCCTAAAAAAGGGGATGACAAAAAATCTGTAGAACGCTCGGCAGTCCCAGAACGCATCACGCGGCCGAAATCAACGCCAGACTCTTTGCCCCAGCCAGTCGAGAAGAAGGAGGCAGGTGAGGGTTGCAGCAAGTTTGAATACAAAGAAAAGCCTGCCAAGATTGTTTGCTTGAACAAGGCAACTGGGGAGAAGCCCAAGCCGGCCGCTAAATAAGACAAAAAAAACCTACCGAACATTTCGGTAGGTTTTTGGTTTTTGGAGTCTCTTGAAGGAGACTCGCAAGATTCAAGTTCAGCTTATTGGAACTTGATGGCACCCAAATTAACACCATTGGCGTAAGGACCACCAGTGGGCGTAGTTGATTGCATATTTGCTTGCAACAACTGAGCGTGAACTTCATTGACACGCAGGGCTTTGAATGCGGTCATTGTGTTGGCTGAGCAACCAGTCACAGTCCAATTGGCATCAGTTAATGTGGAGGAGTAAGTGGGCACTGCACCATTGACTTGTGTTTTGCTGGTACCCGTATTAACTTTTTCCGTCAATATCGTGATGGGAGTCTTGATGGTTGCAATGCAATCGGTGGTGGTCGATTTCAAGATGATGGTTGCTTTGCAAATGCCCACACATTCTGGGTTGGTTCCAAGTCCGACAGTCATCGATGTAGCGCCATCAATAGACCATGTTGTGGTGCCTGCACCTTTGACATAAACCCCAACACCGGCGCCAGCATTAGCTGGAGCACCAATGCCTTTGTAAACTGAATCAGTTCCAACACCAGCCCACCAGTCGTTACCGCCTTGATTCCAAGCGTAGCTACCAGTCAAATTGTTGCCTGGTAAAGCGGTACCTGCATTGGCAGGTGCATCACCAGCAACATATGAATTTTGAGTCGCTGTTTGTTCTTGAACAACCGTTAAAGCGGCGTACGGCAAAGTGACAGTGACGCTCACAGCGGCTGATGTCGCTTCCAAATAACTTGTGTCAGCGGCTTTTTTGGCGGTGACTGTACATGTGCCAGCTGCAGTGGCAGACAAGGTGGAACCTGAAATGGTGCAAGTACCTGATGCCACTGCATAAGTCACAGCACCTGTACCACTGCCACCTGTCGTGCTCAAAGTGGAGCTGCCTGTGGTGAGAAAGGAGCTAGGTGTTGCAACCGCTACAAGCGTTGCCTGCGCAACGGGTGGTGGGGTACTGGAGCCACCGCAAGCGGCTACGAGTGCTGCCACAGAAATTGAAGCTGCTGAAAGTAGCCACCGGTTTGAAATGAAATTCATGAGAGTCTCCAAATAATGACAGACAAAGCCGAGTTGGGCAGCTCGATTTGGAACACAGAAGTGTTCTGTCTAATTTTTATAAACACGAACATGCTCAATTTGAAATGCCACTGGGAAAATGCTGTCGTCAACTTTCCCGCCTAAATCACCTCCGATGGCAATGTTCAACAACAAATATTGTGGTCGGTCAAAAGGCCAGGCCTGAGGATCTCCATTTTTCGGGTTGATGTAATCAAAATAGATACGATCGTCGACGCCGATGCTGATTTTTTCAGGCGTCCAGGTCAATTGGTAATTGTGAAATGCGGTGCATGCATCAGGCACTGAAGCGCTGAATGAAGCAGGCGGTGTTCCGCCTTGCCAGTTGTATTTTTTGGTGTGCACTGTGGCAAAAACTTCAGTCGGTTTGCTACCGACAAACTCCATGATGTCTATTTCGCCATCGTCTGGCCACACCATGCCTTTGGATCCGCCAACACCCAGGGTCCAAATAGCTGGCCATGTCCCTTGCCCGCAGGGCATTTTGGCGCGAATTTCAAAAAAACCATAAGTCCAACTGGCCAAGCCGCGGGTCACCAGCCGTGCCGATGTGTAGTTTTGTCCACCATAATCTGCAGCGGTTATGAGCTTTTCTTTGCGAGCCGTGATGATCAATTTGCCGTTTTCAACACGAGAATTTTCTAGCCGATTGGCTGCGTAATACTGCTTCTCATTGTTATACCAACCCGCTCTATTCCGGTCAGTGTCAAAAGCCCATTTTGTAGGATCTGGTAAGCCGTTTGTTTCAAACTCGTCTGACCAAACAAGGGTCCAACCAGGCTTGCTAGAAGAATTGGGTGGCGATGTCTGCGAGACATTCACTGCAATTGTCGATGGCTCAGAATTCTGCGAAACAGCTTGATTGCCGCCCCCACATGAAGTTAAAGAAATCATGGCTAATACCACCAGCAGGCACAAAAAGTTAATTCTCACGCAGCAAAATTCCTGGTTGCACAGTCATGGATTTACCATCACTGAATTGAACCTTCAGGTCAGATTTTCCTGAGTTGAACGCCAAATATGTTTTACGCCCAGAAGCGTCTTTAAAGACAGAATAAAAGATGGTGTTGGCTGTGACGCTGAAATCTGGCACACCCATGTTGTTAAGGCTGTAGAGCCAGTGCAAGGCGTGACTCCGCGTGTCACCAAGTTCAAATGAGCCCCAACGTTTCCAAGAATCAAGACCTTGCTTTGGGTCCGCTAGGGCTAAGTACTTGGCAAAAATATCTTGCCAAATATCAGGCGGGTTTGCATATTTTCCTCTTGCAGCAAACACGGCAGTTTCAGGCCCCAATGTGGCCACGCTTCGCTTGACATGAAGGGGTGCTCGCCCAAGGTACATCGAAGCGGTGGTGATGGGCAGCAAGTTGATGCCTTTAATTTGTCGTGGCTCATCGGTCCACCAAGTGTTGTGTGAGTATTTGCCACCAAAAACCATGCTGACCTCTGCATTTTTATAGGCCTTTGGAAAAACAACACCGTGGCTGTCAAACCAGTAATGGTGTATGGCTTCAATCTCTGTTGTGTAAAGGTACAAGCCCAAATTTCTGAGTTGCAAGTTGCCAGTTAGCTCACCCCACTGGATGAGCCCTGCCCAGGCATTGATGGCTTCTGAGGATGACTCTTGATTGTTGCCATGCTCACCCAGTCCAACGCCAGAAGCCCATGAGTGACCTTCGTAGGGATCAAAGTTGCGCAAGAAAGGAAAGTCCGATCGACCGCGTTCACTGGTAGCGATATCTGCAATCAGTAAGTCAACCATCCCACCCCATTGCGAAGGGCTGGCCCAAACTGGATCGCGCAAGGCAATGTCGGCCATTGTTCGGATCCAATAGCCGTAGTGAAAATGATGGTCATTCATTTGTGAAATGCTGAAATATTCTTCTGGATACGCAATGACGGCTCCAAGAGACTTGTCCAAATGAAAATAAGTTTTGTTGTCTTTGCCCGAGAACCACTTTTCAATTCGTGTCTTTAAGGTCCCCAGCAATTGATCGCGAGCGGCCAAGTCGCCTTGCTGCTCTACGACATCCATGAGCTTGGCTATCCTCTGTAATCCCTTACCTTGCCAATAAGGCCCAACGCCAATTTCAAGCATCATGCGCCTGGCGTTTCTCAAGTCTGTTTTAGTGACCTCACTCAGTTCTTTGACTTGAAGGGGATCTTTAACGCCTGGCCAAAAGGGCACGAACCCGTTGTAAGTGAATTGGGTTGTAAATGAATTGCTTGCCAGTAATTTAATGGGCCCCCTGATGGTGTCATAAACTGGTCCCAATTTGTCACTGACGGTCGCGTTTTGATGCCAATGATGTGGGTAGAGTCCCAGAAGTGGGGCTTTCTGTATGCCCTCCATCAATTTGCTGGTCACATCGAATTGGGTTTTGACTTGGCTTTTTGCAGAATCGAATTCCCAACTTACTTTGGTGTCAGAGACGAAAGCGTACGCATGCTCTTGGAGTAATTTGAATGCAGCAAAAGAAGAATCGGGTAATGCAGCCAAAGACAGGTAGCCTTTTCCCTCGGGCAATGACAAGCCCCAAGAACGATTATTCAAGGCCTCCCACTTTGCGCCTGTAGGGCCGAAAAGCGCAAAAAATTGACCGTTCACTTCTAAGACCAAATGGTGTGCTTTGAGCGCCAATGCTTGTCCAGAAAGACTGTCTATTTTTTTACCTTCAGCGGGTAAGTCGATCCGAAGATTGCCGCGGTTGACTTGAAAGTAAACATAAGGGCTGCCATGGGTGACAGTGGCTAAAAGCTGATCTTGCCCTTGAGATTGACTGATATCAATGGACCAATCGCTGGTCCTAGCCAGTTTGGCCTTGCCAAGGGTCAAGCTTGAACTGGAAACTCGAAGTGGATTTTTGTGAGCGTAATGTATTTCGACATCTTGCCTCTCCGTTGGCACGACCTCTTGTTTTGGCAAGGCTACTTCGATGCCAGACTCCGTTGGCTTGACGCTCAAAGGATGAGCAAAGATGGCCTCAGGTTTGTCATGAAAAATGAGGGTTGAATACCATTGGTTGGTAGGCGCGGCCTTGGTCAATAAATCTGGGGTTCTGAAGGGTGCGGCAGGAGGACGTGGGTCTTGCCCTTTTGGATTTAGGACATAACTGCCCGAACCAATATTGATATTCTGCGATTGCGCCTGCAAGGGCAAAAAAAAGCCAAACAAACCAGTTGCTGTCAATGTGCCTAAGGCCAAGTAACGTGTGAGGGTCATGTTCCTACCTATTTTGTCAATCTATCTCAAAGCAAACGAATCATAATGAAAGCGCTTTCAAAAAGCCAGAAAAGCGCATGAAAATTGACGTTTTATTGAAATTTAAGGGTAAACGAGGGTGCGTGATCATTGACGGTAAATCTCTCACAATTTAAGATCATGAAAGCGCTTTCAAATTAGTGAAACTATGACACATCAAATCTTGCCAAATGCCGCACGCCAAAGTACGCGGTTCCAATCCACCGCATTGGCCCTCATGCTTTTCACGAGCGCATCGAGTTATGCCATTGACTTTGGTCCAGAGGGCATGTTTAGCCTCACTGGATTTGCAAAAGCAGAAGTTCTAAGAGGTAGTAATCAGTGCAATGAATGCCAACTTTTTCCACTCGAGGACAAACAAAGAATTTGGGCCGATGATTTAGTCGTGGGCAAGCCTTACGGCACTGGCAATTTAAATGTCACTTTGTTCCAGCCATGGTTGGGCGTGAAATATGACCTAGGTCAGGGCTACAAATTCAATGCCTTGGTCAGCCAGAGATGGCGCGACGGAAAGCAAGACATCCCTGGCTTCTGGTATGAAAAGAATATGGCGATCAGCCATGATGACTATGGAAGTTTGCGAATCGGTGCCATGACCACCAGAACATGGAGTATCGCGGACTATCCTTATGGCACCAACATTGGCGTGGCCAATGTATGGGGATCAAGTGGCGCAGGATACGGCTTGCTGACAAAGGCGGTCAGATATACATCGCGAAAATTTGATGTGGCGCAAGGAGATTTGGTTGTTGAAGCCAGTTACGACCAAGGTAACCGTGATTTCAAAATTAACAAGCCAAAGTTTCTGGAACTTTATGCGCAGTATTACAAAGGCGATTTGGTCATTGACGCCATGTTCCAGGACACCCGAAATGGCAATCCGCAAGCTTGGAGTCATGGACCGTTTACTAGCCTGACTCCTCATGCAGCCGACGACCCCAAGCTGGGCGGTTCTGGCCAATCCATCGCCATGGTCATGGGCCGATATCAACTTGATTCCAGAATTGAACTATCGGGTGGCATTCGCATCAACCGCTGGAGTGGTGCATATGCTGTGATCACAGTTCCGGGTGCGCAAGCGCAGTGGAACAACATGTTCAATGTCGACTGGAACGGCCAACTCAATGGCGTCCCCAATCCTGGTTATGCCGCAAGATCAGCCGATACCATGCTTGGCGCAAGGTACAGAATGGGGCAGTGGACCGCACACACCGGCCTGACCTACCTAGGCAAAGCCAGTACTTCAAATCCCAGTGAGCGAGGACAAAGCAATGCTGCTCTGATCAACACACTGGGCCTAGGTTATGAAATCCGTCAAGGCTTCCAAGTTTATGGCTTTGTTGGCATTGTTAACTATGCACGCCTTGGCTTGGCGCCAATGTCAATGCCTTCTAATTCTGCTTTCACCAATGTCGATTCGCGGGTCACTCGCACCGGCAATTGGGCTGGCTTAGGCGCTGTCTACGTGTTCTAAATTGAGGAACACAACCATGAATAACTTTGAAAAATTGAACATGAAGAATTTGATCAAAAGCTACCTGTCCTTTCTGATGGTAGCGAGTATGGCTTTGATATTGATTGGTTGTGGAGGAGGGGGAGTAGTCCCTTCCAATGGCGTGCAAGTTCGCGCTCTGAGCGCAGAGTTTGGTACGCGCAAAGCTGTTTCGTATTCTCCTTATCGCAGTACCAGCACCGACGGAAATAATTTTCAAAATGAAGTGGTGACCACCGCCAATGTCCTGCAGGATTTGCGCTTGCTACAGGATGGCGGTTTTACACTTATTCGCTTGTTCAACAGCAGCGATGCAATGGCCAAGGTGGTATTGGAGACCATTAAAAATAACAATCTGGATATCAAAGTGATGCTCGGCGTCTGGATCCAATCTGGAAACCCTGGCGGGATCAATGAAGCAGAAATTGTCAGAGCGGTGAGCCTAGCCAACAATTACAAAAGCATCGTTTTGGCTTTGAGTGTTGGCAACGAAACGATGGTCAATTGGTCATTCAATCCAGTTTCTGTTGCAGACATGGTCAAATACATCAACGCTGTCCGGAGTCAAGTCACACAGCCAGTCACCACCGATGACAATTGGGCATTTTTTGCCAAGGCAAGCAACAACCAAGACCCAAAAGCTGTCTTGAATGCGGTTGATTTTGTGGCAATGCATACTTATCCACTGGCAGATTCAGTTCATGACGCTAACAAATGGAACTGGCAGCAAACTGATAAACCAGCCAATCTGCGCGCAGAGGCCATGATGGATGCCGCTATCGCCGCAGCAAAAAGTGATTTCAATGCGGTAAGGTCTTACATGGACAGCCTAGGCCTAACCAACACGCCCATTGTGATTGGAGAAACAGGATGGAAGGCGGTAGCCTCTGGCGGTGAAAATTACCGAGCACACCCTGTTAACCAGAAAATGTATTTTGATCGTTTAACGGCTTGGAGTAACTCCAGCGCAGCTGCAAAACCAAAGAGTATTTTCTACTTCGAGGCGTTTGACGAGCCTTGGAAAAAAGCAGATGACAAATGGGGGCTGTTCAATGTCGACCGAAAGGCGCGTTATGTTGTGCAGTCTCTTTATCCAAATAGCATGTGGGAATCTGGTGCTTACACATCTGCAGACGCCCTTTACTACATTCCAACGCAGAGCAACGGTACCGTCACTGCCAATCGATACACTATTTTTTCGGACATCACGACTGCAGGTGAAGTCAGACCTTCTGAGTCAATTTTGTGGGTTGGCTGGGACAACCCAGCAACTGCTTATGCGGGCAGCAGCTCTATCAGCTTTGCAACTGGCGATGGGCCCAATTCATTAGAAATCACACCTGCACCAACAAGTTGGGGCTGGGGCATGATTGCAGCCTTGCAAACTTCTGCAGATGACCTTTCACAATTTGCCACGACGGGTAGTCTGAATTTCAGCATCAAGACAATGTATCCAGGAAAAATTGAGTTTGGTTTTTTAACTGGCACCACAACCGCAGGCAGTGCTTACGATGTGTACCTCACAGTTGATCCTGCCAACAATCCGTATGGTTATGTCAATGATGGAACTTGGCGCAACGTTTCCATCCCTATCAGTGCGATCACGCCTCGCGGCGCCATGGCCTATGGCATGACGGATGCAAGCAAGTCAAAATTAGATTTAACCAAAGTGACTAACCCATTGGTCATTGCCGACAGGTATGAAAAAACAGGCAAGTCAAATAACTCGAATGACAGAACTAAGATCTACATTGACAATGTGTATTGGTCCAAATAAGAGTTAAGTGGACACAAGAAAGCCCTGAGATTGCAAATGCACTCTCAGGGCTTTTTCAATCAGGGGGTCAGTTAACTCGATGACTTTTTGAGTCAAAACCCAGAATATGGTTCTTTTTAAAAAACAAACCAATCGAATCATGACTATTGAATTTCTGATCAGAGTTCATTTTGACATTGATCAAGTTTGTCAAGCCATCAACTTGGCAGTGGTAAATAGAGGCGTCGCCTAAATGTTCAGCCAGTACCACGGTGGCTGGCAGACCTTGAGCAGCTTCAACAATGTCAATGTGTTCTGGTCTAAAACCAATGCAATGTGGTTTCGTTGAAAAATTGGCTGAGTACAAATTCCACCAAGCCTTCAGCGATTCAGAGGCCAAATTAAAATCAGGTTGCTCGATCAAGTTGATGCGAGGCGAACCTAAAAAGCTGGCCACAAATTGATTGCAGGGTTGCTCATAAAGTGACAAAGGTGAACCCAACTGCTCTATGTTCCCATTGTTGAAAACAGCAATTCGATCTCCCATGGTCATGGCCTCGACTTGATCGTGCGTGACATAGATCATGGTGGTGCCTAACTCTTTGTGCAATCTTGAAAGCTCGATGCGCATATTCACCCGCAATGCAGCATCAAGGTTGGACAGTGGTTCATCAAAGAGAAAGACTTTTGGTTTTCGAACAATGGCTCTCCCAATTGCCACACGTTGACGCTCACCACCCGATAGCTCTTTTGGATATTTTTTAAGCATCTGATCAATGCGTAAAACCTCTGCCGCCTGACGGACTTGAAGTTGACGATCTCTTTCTTTGATGCCAGACATTTTCAAAGAAAAGCCCATGTTCTCTTCAACCGTCATATGAGGGTAGAGTGCATAGCTTTGAAACACCATGGCAACACCTCGATCGGCTGGGTGTGTGTGCGTTACTTGAACGCCGTCTATGGTGAGATCACCAGAACTAATTTCTTCCAGTCCAGCAATCATGCGCAATGTTGTTGACTTTCCGCATCCAGACGGACCTACAAAAACCAAAAACTCACCATCTTGAACTTCTAAATCGATGCCACGAATAACTTCATTTTGGCCATAAGATTTGCGCAGATTTTTAAGTACAACGTGTCCCATGAACTTAATTTCCTTGAACGGTCACTGCGGGTTCGTTGAGTTTGTGATGAGTTGACTCTGGTAAATGAGTTCCTTGCTTTAAAAACTGGCTGTACCAAAGCGCGCTGTCTTTCAGAACCCGCTTTTGTGTCTCGTAATCGACGTGAACTATGCCAAATCTTTTTTCATAGCCACTGGCCCATTCAAAATTGTCCATCAAGCTCCACACCATATACGCCTCTACGGGTACGCCTTGCTCGATGGCGTTTGACAGTGCGCCGATGTGTTGCTGCAAGTAATCAATGCGGTTTTTATCGTGGACACCGCCGTTGACTACTTTGTCTTTGAAAGCAGCCCCATTTTCTGTGATGTAAATAGCAGGGAGAGGATAGTCGCGATGCATTCGAACCAGCAATTCTGTTAAGCCTTGTGGATAAACTTCCCATTGCATGTCTGTCAGTGGTAAACCGCTTTTCTGTACGTCCCATGGATCCGTCGCGCTGACCACTGATCTTGAGTAATAGTTAACACCTAAGAAGTCAAGTGGTTGTTGAATGTGAGCCATGTCGCTTGACTCAACTTGAGGGGCATCACTTCCCAAGAAATCCAACACATCGGCTGGATATTTTCCTTTGAAGATTGGATCCATGTACCAGCGCAGTAGTCGTCCATCTTCCAGTTTTGTTTTTTGTTTGTCTTCAGCTGATTCAGTGGCCGAATGCATCGGCGCTAAATTCAAAACAATCCCTAGCTTGGCGGTTTGACGATCAGCGCGCAGTGCTTGCAAAGTTAAACCGTGACTCAGCAACAAGTGGTGCGAAACTTGTGCCGCAACGCCTCTGTGTTTAATCCCAGGGGCAAATATGCCTGTCTCATGACCGAGATGCGCAATCACCCAAGGTTCGTTGTGTGTTGTAAATGATTGGACCCGATCACCCAAGCGACGAGCCACGGTTTGCGCATACTCTACAAAGCGATGAACCGTCTCACGGTTAGCCCAACCACCCATTTGCTGAAGAGCATCTGGAAGATCCCAGTGGTTGAATGTGACTGATGCTGCTATATTTTTTTCAAACAACGCATCGATAACGCGGTCGTAAAAATCTAAACCTTTTGAATTCCATGCCCCCTTGCCTGCTGGTTGAACGCGAGGCCACGAAATGGACATTCGATACGCATTGACGCCCAAATCTGAAATCATTTGAATATCGTTTTGCCAATTGTTGTAATGGTCACAAGCAACCAGGCCATTGCTGGCATCGGCAATAGCACCTGGTTGCTCGCAAAAGCGATCCCAAATTGAAGGGCCTTTGCCATCAGATTGACCGCCACCTTCAATTTGAAATGCAGCCGTGGCAACGCCCCAAATAAAATCTTTTGGAAACTTTTTCATGAGCATTGCATTATTTAAATCAGACATGTGCTTTGAATTTCAAGGGTGTAAAAAAATGGCATTACTTGACGGCGCCTGACGTTAAGCCTTCAATCAATCGCTTGGATGAGAAAGCAAACAAGATCAATAGAGGAATGGTTGCAATTGCAGAGCCAGCCATCAAGGCCCCCCACTCGGTGTCTACCGGGCTTTGCATACTTCTCAGCGCCAATGGCAATGTGTACATTTCTGGGGAACGCATGACCACCAATGGCCCTATAAAGTTATTCCACGAAGCAATGAAAGTAATCAGGCCCAGTGTGCCCAAGGCAGGCTGCAACAGAGGCAAAACGATGCGTGCATAGATTCCTAGCTCTGAGCAACCGTCCATTCTTGCTGCCTCAATCAGTTCTCTAGGAATAGATGTCAAAACAAATTGGCGCATTAGAAAAATGCCAAATGCGCTGGCGGCTCCAGGAATGAAAAGAGCATGAGGCTGATCAATCCAGCCCAGCACGTCCATGATCATGAATGTTGGGATCATGCCTAAAAAAGATGGTATGAGCATGGTCCCCATGACCAGAAGAAACAAGGGTTTTTTAAACTTGAACTCAAACATGGCGAATGCATATCCCCCCATGGAGCAAAAGATCAAGGTCAAAGCAGTAGAGGCCAATGCAATGTAGAGACTCCAGCCGAGACTTTTCCAAAAATGAATTTTTTCAGTCAGAATTTTTAAATTTTCAAAAAAAGAAGTGCCAGGCCATAGAGGCGGTGGCAGTGTGAAAATTTCAGTTTTACTGTGCGTGGCAAATACAAACATGAAATAGAACGGTGCAAGCATGATCAGGCTACCCAAACCCACCATGACATATGCAGTCAAGACGCTGACAGAATGATTGCCTGACAATCGACGACTTTCAGCCATCATGCTTCTCCACCCTTGGGTTTGAATGCCAAGTTGGTCAACCAAGTTAGGACCGCCACAAAAACAAAAAGAACCCAGGACAAAGCGCTGGCTGTTCCGAAATCATTGAAATCAAACGCAGTCCGATACATGTACATTGCCGTGGTCATGCCAGATTGATCACTGCCTCCTCGGCCACCTGTCAAAATGAAAGGTTCTTCGAACAATTGCAAACCGCCAATCAGAGTCAAAGTCACCCCAAAAAAAATCATTGGCTTGAGACTTGGCAAAGTGATGTACCAAAACTGATTCCAACGATTGGCACCATCCATGGTGGCTGCTTCATACATATCTTTCGGAATTGTTTGAAGGGCTGCCAAGTACAAGACCGTGTTGAATCCGACATATCGCCAAAACACCACAAATGAAATTGCAGGCTTGATGAACTCAGATTCTCCTAACCAATCAATGGGTTGTTGCGGGAAAAAACTACCAATCAAAGGCAGCTTGGCCGCTCCAGAAATGACCTGGTTGATCAGTCCGTAGTCAGTTGAAAACAAGGTGCTGAACATCATGGCAATGGCCACAGTGGACGTGATGTAAGGTAAAAAATAAGCACCCACAGTGGCATTGCGTGTACGCTTAAACTGGGCATGAATGACACAAGCTAGCGGGATTGCAATGAGATGTTGAGGAATTCCAGACACTGCAGCTAGCCAAAAAGTGTTCTTGATAGATTTCCAAAACCATTCATCTTCTAGTGTGAAAATAAAGTTATCCAGGCCTACGTAAGTCATGTTGGTCAATCCAGACGTGGGCTCCCAACTTTGAAATGCCAGAAATAAAGAGAACAGCAGCGGAAACAGGCCAAAAATTAAAAATAAAAGAACAAAAGGTGCAAGTAAAACGTAGGGCACAAATTTGGGATGGAGTCGCCAACGTGGGCGGCGCTGAAGTGAGGAGGATATTGGGGCCATGGATTTAACGCCGTGCACGGCGCTCCAGCAAACGGTCTGCATCTTTCAATGCCAAGCGTATATCCTTGCCCTGATTAAGCACTTTGTCGAGTTCTGTGTTGACAACTTCATCCGCAAAAGTATCCAGTCGATGAACTTTTGCCGCTTGAATATGGCGCGTGGCTTCACGCCATAAAATTCGGGCCTTTTGTTGTCCTAGAAAAGCGATAGGCTCATTGAAAAATGCATCGTTGTGCACACTGACCAGTGCAGGAAAAGCGTCTTGTGATTTGAAGGCTTGTAACTGGCGTTCAGGATTGAGAGTCATCAATTGAATCAGATCCCATGCAAGCTCTTTTTGTGTTGCAGCTTTCGGTATGGCGTAGAAGCTTCCGCCCCATGCAGCCCAGGTATTTTCGGGCAACTGTGATGCACGCCAGAGTCCCTTTGTTTCAGGTGCAAGCCAGTTGTTAAGATGACCTGCGATCCACGCACCAGACATTTGAGTGGCAACATGACCTCGTCGAAAGCCTTCAGCCCATTCGTTAGACCATGCGCTGATTTTGCCGTCCAATTTGTTTTCTCGAATTCGCTTGGCCAACTCAAAGGCTTTGACAAATCGTTCGGTGGTCACTAGAGAATGACCTGCGGCATCAAAATACAAACCTTCGCCAGATTTGACGCCGCCCCGAATAATCAAATCCTTCACATCTCGAGCATGGGCTACGAGGTAGGCACCCGTTGATCTTTTGATGACAACCCCGGCATTGATGTAACTGTCCCAACTGATTGTTAAGTCGGCTTCTTGAAGTCCTGATTTCATCAACAAATCTTGTCTGTACAGCAAGGTACCAGGACCTATGTCGGTTGGGATGGCAACCAACTGACCTGTTGAAGATTTGGCTTGGTCAATTGAAAACGCAACAAACAAATGCTTCGATTCGTTCAAGCTGTAAGGTGGGGCACCAAGATTTTCAAGTCCACCCCCGGTAGCAAAGCGGGCAACATAGCTTGACTCCAGCACCATCACATCAGGCGGTTTGGACGATGTAGACAATGCGGTGGTCATTGCAGTGTGGTGATCGGCGTACGCTCGACTGATCACCTTGACTTGAACGCCTGGGTGTTTTTTCTCCCAAGCAGGCAGTGCTGCTTTGATAATGCTGTCTACCGCAGGATAGGCGGCCACAGTTAACACTTTCTGAGCTTGTGCACAGAGTGCCAAATGGCTTAGCAAAACTGCTATGACAACAGATCGTATATTTGAAAACATGGTGGAAAGACAAAACTCAGGCGCAAATTGACCAAAGTGAAACACCGAAAGCAATTTATGAAAGCGCTTTCAAGAATTATAGTGATCGCTGTCTAATTGAGTCAAAGGGTTATCCCTAGCCCTTAGAGCTGGGCTCAATCAAGGCTTGGCTGTCGATTCCCGAACGATCAACTTGGGTGCAGGCATGACGGCTGTGGGCTTGGTGTCTGCCAACATTTGCAAAATGGCTGAAGCAGTTAAGCGGCCTAGTTCGTAAGCTGGTTGATGGATGGTGCTTAAAGGTGGCGCAACATAGATGGAATGATAAAGATCATCAAAGCCAATGAGGGACACATCTTCCGGTATTTTGAGACCCTTGCGGTGCAAGCTCAGAGCTGCGCCATAAGCCATTTGGTCGTTGGCTGCGAAGAGCGCCGTAAATTTGCGACGGCTTGAAAGAAGTTGATCCGTGGCATTGAGTCCGCCATCGACTTGGTAGTCGCCAGACACCACCAACTGCGCGTCAAAAGGGATGCTGGCATTTTTGAGGGCTGTGGTGTAACCGCGGAATCGCTCATTGGCATCAGGATGTGCGGCATCTCCCGAAATAAATGCAATTTTGCGATGGCCTAAAGAAATCAGATGCTCGGTGGCTAAAACGCCGCCTGCAAAGTTATCGAAGTTAAGGGCAAAAATACCTGCACCTTTGATATTTCGACCCGTGACGACGATTGGCAAATGTTTGGCAGTGTTTTTAAGTGCTTGGTCACTTAAGCGGCCGTTTAAAACGATCAATCCATCAACACGACGCGACCTAAGAACATCAATGCAGCGACCTTCAGTCACGGGATTCCAATGAGCGCTCACAAACAAAGGGCTGTAGCCAGCGCTGTCGAGTTCATCTTCAATACCGCGCAGAGCAGGGCCATAAAAAGGACTGTCTATGGCTTGAGTCACGACGCCAATACTCAAAGTGCGTCCACCAGCAAGACCTCTTGCGACTGGGTTGGGAATAAAACCTAATTCTGCAATAGCTTCGTCAATGGCTTTTCTCTTTTCATCGCTGACGACAGCAGTACCGTTGAGAATACGGGAAACAGTGCTTGGAGAAACACCAGCCAACTTGGCAACACGCTCAAGTGTGACGGGCCCAGACTTGACATTTTCGGCACGCTTGTTTTTCATAAATTAAGTCATTTCAAGAATAGAACTTATCATGAAAACGCTTTCATAGCAATCTTGACCAGGGGCAAAATGACTTGAAATAGGTGTCATTGTGATCATCAAGTCATGACTTAACTGATTCATCGATTGTCATTGATTGGCCAAACCCACAAATACATTTTGGACGTCGTCGTTGCCGTCAATGGCGGCCAAGAAATTGTCCACTTCTTCCAGTTGCTCTGCAGACAGATTGGCAGGGTTGACTGGGTTTTTAGGTTTGTACCCCAATTTGTTAGACAAGACTGTAAAGCCATGATCTGGCAGGGCTTTACTGACCAGATCTAAATCTGTTGGATCGGTAATGAACACCGTCACGCCATCTTCATCGGCTACTTCAAAGTCTTGCGCGCCAGCTTCAATGGCCGCCAGTTCTGCATCTGCATTGGCTTGTGCTACTTCTGCTTCAATCAGACCCACGTGATCGAAATCCCAAGAGACCGAGCCAGAGGTGCCCAGTTGACCTTTTCGAAACAAAACGCGCACTTCAGAAGCTGTGCGATTGAGATTGTCTGTCAGTGCTTCGACCATCACGGGAACTTGATGCGGTGCAAATCCTTCGTAAATGACGCGCTCAAAATTGACAGGGTCACCCAAAAGGCCGGCCCCCTTTTTGATAGCACGTTCAAGCGTGTCTTTGGGCATCGAGACTTTGCGGGCTTGCTCTACCACCAGCCGAAGTCTAGAGTTGGCAGCTGGGTCTGGCCCACTTTTGGCGGCCATCATGATGTCTTTGGCCAGACGCCCAAAGAGTTTGCCTCTTGCGTCTGCGGCTTGCGCCTTGCCTTTTGCTTTCCACTGCGCGCCCATGGGGAGTACTTTCTGTGTGACGGTTTAAGCCAGTCATTTTAAGTGATGCCGCAATGCCGAAAGCACTTAGACCGTGATGTCGACGTTGCCGCCCTTTGTCTTCTGCGTGTTTTGGACTGCCTGCCTCGGCACTTCTCGCTGAGCCTCAGTTCTTTGTGCTGGTTCTTCTTTTCTTTGCTCAGTTTTAACGGGGCGATCTTGTTGTGCGCGAGGGATGTCGGGTCGATTGTTGGTAGGTCGAATTTCTGACATGATGAAATTTCCTTGAATTTAAAGTGCTTAATGAAGCTTTGTCACCCAGTGTCATTGTCTAGCAAATAAAGATGCACAATCTGCTGTGGACAACATAACTGCCTGTTTTTCAATCCAAGATCCTGATGCGATTCATTAAACAAAGCTTCATCGTGGGTGTTTCGGCAGGTATTTACTACCTCTCCTTACTCTTGAACGAATGGGTCTTGGGTGAGCCTGCTTTTTCCTTTGACGTGCACTGGGTTTTTTTCCCCAGCGGCATCCGGTTTGTTTTGGTCCTCTTGGCGCTTGAATCGGGGGCTTTGGGAATTGCATTGGGCGGTTTTTTTTGGATTTATCAAGATCATCCCGAATTGGGCGTTCAGTTTGCTTTGCTCACAGGCTGTCTCGCAGGACTTTCGCCATTGCTGGCCCGCCAACTCAGCATCATTTTTCTGGGTTTAGACCGTGAATTTAAAGAGGTCTCTCCAAAGACCTTGTTGAAAATTTCACTTCTTTTCGCTACGCTCAGTGCGTTGCTGCATCAGCTTTGGTTCTATACGCAAGGGCTCACAGACAACTTGGCCTTGAGTTTTGGTGCCATGTCATTGAGCAATTGGGCTGGAACCTTGCTGGTCTTGTTGACCTTCAAGTTCATGGTTCAAAGATCAGCAAGCCCAGCCAGAGATCGACAAAATTTTTGAATTTCAATCGCTCATCAAGCACTTCATCATGAAACAAATTTACTTGCGATATTTGGTGTTGGCAGAAACTCTGCGCAAATCAAACATCGATCTTTCGGGCATTGACGATATTGGCAAAAAATTACTTGAGACCATTGCCATTAAAAGTGCACAAGGACAACCTCTGGTTGTCACTCAAACCATGGAATTGAGTGACATTGCCAGCCCCGCCACCATTCACAGGCGCATTGAGATTTTGAAAAAGGCGGGATTGATTCAGGTGATGCAGACCGAGCAAAATCAAAAGGTCAAATTTTTAGTGCCGACTCAAGTGAGCATCGACTATTTTGAGAAGCTGGGCAAACTCATGGCCTCTGCCATTCGCTCATAACCCAGGCAGGCATGCCGCAAGCTCTACCCACTTTCGAAGATGTTTTGGCCGCAGCTGCAAGGCTGGAAGGTGTCGCGCACAAAACCCCTGTTCTCCGGTCACGTTTTCTGGACCAAAAAATCCAAGCGCAGGTTTTTGTCAAGTGTGAAAACTTCCAGCGAATGGGTGCTTTCAAGTTCAGGGGGGGCTTCAATGCGCTGGCCAAACTGAGCGAAACACAAAGACGTGCCGGTGTGGTGGCCTATTCGTCTGGCAATCATGCGCAGGCAGTGGCTTTGTCGGCACAAATTCTTCAAATTCCGGCCACCATTTTCATGCCGCATGACGCCTCTGCCGCCAAGTTGGCGGCCACACAAGGCTATGGCGCCAAGGTCATTGGCTATGACCGTTATAGCGAGGATGCCAGTGTTCTTGCAACAGAACTGGCCCGCTCAAAGGGGCTGACCTTCATCCCGCCCTTTGACCATCCCGATGTGTTGTCTGGTCAAGGCACAGCGGCGCTTGAGTTGTTCAAAGAAGTCGGGCCATTGGATGCGCTGTTTGTGTGTTTGGGAGGGGGCGGGCTTTTAAGTGGCAGCGCATTGGCCACGCAGGCGCTGTCGCCCGGTTGTCAAATGGTGGGGGTAGAGCCAGCTGCTGGCAATGATGTGCAGCAATCTCTGAGAAAAGGCGAGCGCGTCAAAATTGCAACGCCAGTGACCATTGCCGATGGCGCCCAAACGCCCATGGTGGGCGCCATCACATTTGAGATCATCAAGGCCTTGGTGAAAGACATTCACACTGTGACGGATGAGCAACTTGTCCAAACCATGCGTTTTTACGCCGAACGCATGAAGATGATTGTGGAGCCGACAGGATGTCTTTCCTTGGCAGCAGCCTTTCAAGCTAGCGCTTCTTTGAAAGGTCAAAAAGTGGGCGTGATCATCAGTGGCGGCAATATCGACATGGCCAGATTCTCAGAATTGATGTCAGCCTATCCAGCTGTCGATTAAGTTCTTCGCTCTAGCAATTGCGACGCAAGTGCAACCAACGCGTCTTTGTAGGGACCCTGTGGCAAGAGCTGAGCCGCATCGACAGCGCGCTGCGCTTCTGACATGGCCGCCTTGCGGCTGGCTTCAAGGGCTCCCGTTTCGCGCACAATGGCAATGACGCTGCTCAGCTGGTCAACAGAACCTGTTTCGATGGCTTTTTGAATGAGCGCTCGTTGGTCTGCTGTCCCTTTTTGCATGGCCAAAATGAGCGGCAAGGTGGCTTTGCCTTCCCGCAAATCGTCGCCCAGGTTCTTGCCCATTTCAGCGGCATTGCCCTCGTAATCCAACACATCGTCAATCACTTGAAAAGCAGTGCCCAATGCCTGACCGTAGTTGGCGCAAGCTTCTTCCAGCTCAGGTGAAGCCTTGGCCAAAATGGCGGCCAAACGTGAACTGGCTTCAAACAATTTGGCGGTTTTAGACCGAATGACGTGCAAATACGCGGCTTCGTCTAAGGAGGCATCGTGCATGTTCATCAACTGCAGAACTTCACCCTCCGCAATGATGTTGGTGGCATCGGCTAGCACTTGCATGATGCGCATGCTGCCTGCATCCACCATCATTTGGAAAGCTCTGGAGTACAGAAAATCACCCACCAATACGCTGGCTGGATTGCCAAAATTCTCATTGGCTGTGGGCCGACCACGCCTTAAAGTCGACTCGTCCACCACGTCATCGTGGAGCAAAGTGGCTGTGTGAATGAATTCGACAACGGCTGCCAGACTGTATTTGTGTGCTTCTTGGTAGCCCAGGGCGCCACTGGTCAGAAGCAAAATGACAGGACGAAGGCGTTTACCACCCGCAGAAATAATGTACTGGGCCACTTGCCCCACCAGCGGCACGCCAGAACTTAGTCGTTTGGCAATGACTTCGTCAACCCGAGCCATGTCGTTTGCCACCAAGGCCAAAGCGGAGGCTGGAGAGGCTGGAAGAGGTGCGGCGGAGGTGGGCAAAATGTCTTTGGTCAACAAAATTCTTGGGCAGAACCCCCAAAAAACCTGCGTTGAAGGGGGGATTTCTGTTCGTGAGCCTGATTATAGAGAGCCAAAACGCAGCTGGTATGACTCAAATATTAGAAATAGGGGGCTTGGCAAGCCCCAAAAGACCGTGCTAAAATCCGCGGTTCCTTAGGGTTCGTCCTAGGAAACATCCATTCCAGATATCAAAAAAATATCAAAAAGGTCATTATGTACGCGGTCATAAAAACCGGCGGCAAACAGTATCGTGTTGCTGCTGGCGAAAAAATTAAAGTAGAACAGATTGCTGCGGACGTGGGCCAGGAAATCGTGATCGACCAAGTTCTGGCAGTCGGAAACGGCGCAGATCTGAAGGTTGGCACGCCCCTGGTGTCCGGCGCAACAGTTACTGTCACAGTGTTGGCACATGGCAAGCACGACAAAGTGCACATCTTCAAGATGCGCCGTCGCAAACACTATCAGAAACGTCAAGGTCACCGTCAGCAGTACACAGAACTGCAAATCGGTGCAATTGCAGGCTAAGGAGCTAGGTCATGGCACAGAAAAAAGGCGGCGGCTCTACGCGAAACGGGCGCGATTCCAAGCCCAAAATGCTCGGTGTGAAGGCTTTCGGTGGTGAACTCATCAGCGCTGGCTCCATCATTGTTCGTCAACGTGGCACCAAGTTCCATGCTGGCACCAATGTCGGCATCGGCAAAGACCACACATTGTTCGCTTTGGTTGACGGC
>JAJTGB010000141.1 GCA_021298995.1 Comamonadaceae bacterium
GATACCCGCCGCTTTTAAGAGCGGCAGCGTTTCATCAAAAATTCGTCCTTTGGACAAGGCCAAGGTGATCATGTCAGTTCCTGTGATTACTTCGAACGTTCAATTTGGGCGCCCACTTTGCGCAGCTTCGTTTCCATGCGATCGTAGCCACGGTCAAGATGGTAAATGCGGTCAACAATGGTTTCGCCTTCCGCCACCAACCCAGCAATGACCAAACTGGCCGAAGCCCGCAAATCGGTGGCCATCACAATGGCGCCTGACAATTGGGTTACGCCTTGGACCACGGAAACTTTACCGTCAATTTGAATGTTGGCACCCAAACGAACCAGTTCGTTGACGTGCATGAAACGATTTTCAAAAATGGTTTCAGTGACTTTGCTGGTGCCTTCGGAAATGCAGTTCAAGGCCATGAATTGAGCCTGCATGTCGGTTGGAAAGCCAGGATACTCTGTGGTGCGAAAGCTTTGGGCCTTCATGCGCCCTTGCGCTTTCACGCGCACAAAGTTAGAGCCCACTTCAATTTGTGCGCCAGCATCTCTGAGTTTTTCAATGACGGCGTCTAGGTGGTCGCCACGCGCGTGCTTCAACACAACGTCGCCACCTGTGGCCGCTACCGCGCACAAAAATGTGCCTGCCTCAATTCGATCGGCCACTAAACCATGGTTGCAGCCCTTGAGTTTTTCAACGCCCTGAATGTCAATTCGGCTGGTGCCGTGGCCTTCAATTTTGGCGCCCATCTGAATGAGCATTTCGGCCAAATCAGGAATTTCTGGTTCTTGCGCTGCATTGTCTAAAACAGTTTCACCTTCTGCCAAAGCAGCAGCCATCAAAAAGTTTTCTGTGCCCGTGACAGTCACCATGTCTGTCGCAATGCGTGCGCCTTTTAAGCGTGTCCGTGCGTTGGCCAAACTCGCCACCATGTAACCGTGCTCAACCACGATCTTCGCGCCCATGGCCTGCAAACCTTTGATGTGTTGATCGACTGGCCGTGAACCAATGGCACATCCACCTGGCAATGAGACGCGAGCATGACCAAAACGCGCCAACAAGGGGCCGAGTGCCAACACGGAAGCACGCATGGTTTTCACCATCTCGTAGGGCGCTTCCGGCTTGTTCAGCGCGCTCGCATTCAATGTCACACTGCCATCTTCTGCGTGCTGGCAATTCACGCCCATGTTGCGAATGAGTTTCAGCATGGTGCTGACGTCTTGCAACTTGGGCACATTGCGAAGCACAACGTCCTGGTCGGTTAACAAGGCTGCGCAAAGTTCGGGCAAGGCGGCATTCTTGGCGCCTGAAATTTCGATCTCGCCATTCAAAGAATGACCGCCACGAATGATGAGTTTGTCCATTTTTTAGTTCTAGTTACTGGATGAGCGTAATGGTTTGTGCCTGTTGATCAGGCTTGAGCTTTGGCCCATTCAGCAGGCGTGAAAGTTTTCATCGACAAGGCGTGCACCTCATCGTTTTGCATTTTGTTGCCCAAGGTGGCATAGACCTTTTGATGGCGTGTAATGAGGCGCAAGCCCTCAAACTGGGGGGATACCACCACGGCTTGCCAATGACGGCCATCGCCGTCAACGGTGAGGTGGTCGCAAGCAAGGCCAGCGGCAATCATGGTTTGAATTTGTTCTGCAGTCATTGGGTTCGGTGCTTAAAAAATGAAATCAACCTCTGATTTTGTAGCCAGATTTCAACAGTTGGATGGCCAAAGTGCTCACACCCAACATGGCCACAGAAACAACCGCCAAGCTGATCCAAGGCGAGACATCGCTTTGACCAAAAAAGCCGTATCTGAAACCATCAATCATGTAAAAGAAGGGGTTTAAGTGACTCAAGCCCTGCCAAAACGGCGGCAAAGAGTGAATGGAGTAAAAAACGCCCGACAAGAAGGTCATGGGCATGATCACAAAACTTTGAAAAGCAGCCATTTGGTCAAATTTTTCGGACCAAAGACCTGCTACTAAACCCAAAGCACCCAATAGGCCGGCACACAATGCGGCAAACACCAAAATCCAAACGGGTGCATGGTACTGCAAGGGCGCAAACCAAACTGTGACGGCAAAAACACCAAAGCCAACCGCCAGGCCGCGCAACATCGAAGACCCCACATAGGCCACGTACCAGTGCCAATGCGACAAAGGTGTGAGCAGCAAGAACACAATGTTGCCCATGATTTTGCTTTGCACCAAGCTGGATGAACTGTTGGCAAAAGCATTTTGCAAGACGCTCATCATGATCAGGCCGGGCAACAAAAACGCCGTGTAGGGCACGTTGTCATAGACCTTCACATGGTCTTCCAACACATGGCCAAAAATCATCATGTACAAGACGGAGGTCAAAACGGGTGCCGCTATGGTTTGGAAAGCCACCTTCCAAAAGCGCAACACCTCTTTGTACAACAACATGCGCCAGCCGCTCATGATTTGCCCTCGGACATGACATCTAAGAAAACATCTTCCAAATCAGCTTTGCGAATTTCAACATCCTCTGCAATCAAACCAGCTTGGCGAACAGCCGCCAAGTAGCTTTCAATCTCAACCGCATCGTGCGCTGGAAACTGAACGATGCGACCCGTGATGCGCGCTTTGGCTGCCAGAACAACGGGTAATTGACCATCAATTTTGAAACGCAGCACATTGCTGGAGGCCGATTTCAACAACTCAGAAGTGCTGGCCAAAGCCAACACCCGACCTTGCTTGAGCATGGCCAAACGGCCGCACAGCGCTTCGGCTTCTTCCAAATAATGGGTGGTGAGTAAAACAGTGTGGCCTTCACGGTTTAACTTGGCGATGAATTGCCACAGGGTTTGCCGAAGCTCGACATCCACCCCTGCAGTGGGCTCATCCAAGACAATGACTCGGGGCTTGTGGACCAAGGCTTGGGCCACCAAAACACGGCGCTTCATGCCGCCAGAGAGCTGTCGCATGTTTGAATTGGCTTTGTCTGAAAGGCCTAAGCTGTCCAGCAACTCATCAATCCAAGCATCATTTTTGGTAACGCCAAAATAACCCGATTGAAAACGCAAGGCTTCGCGAACGGTGAAGAAAGGGTCAAAGACCAGTTCTTGAGGGACCACACCCAACATGCGCCGGGTTTGGGCGTAATCCAACTGAACATCCTTGCCATGCACCATGACTCGGCCTTCAGTGGCTTTGCTGAGACCCGCCAGAATGCTAATCAGGGTGGTTTTGCCAGCGCCATTGGGACCCAGCAGGCCAAAAAACTCCCCTTCAGCAATGTCAAAGCTCACTTTGCTGAGTGCTGTGAATGGCTGGCTGCCTGTATTTTTGGCAGGGTAAGTTTTGGAAACGGATTGAAAAGAGATGGCGGGCATGAGCCCTCTATTTTACGGTCATGCGCTTTCGACCAAGAGCTCAGACACCCCATAAAGCAAGGCCAATTCGCGTAATTTGGCGGGGAATTGCTTGAATTTCAAAGTTTTTGACAAACTTTCGGCTTCTCTGCGGCATCCCAAGAGCACTGCGAGTGCTGAGGAATCAAAATCAGTCAGCTGTCCGGCTTGTATTTGGACCTCGGAATCGGGGCAATTGCGAATTTGCGCCTGCAACTTGCCCAAGCAAGCCGCAGCATTGCTGTGACGCAAATCGGGGGGCAAGGTTAAAAGAGCTGTGGACATGCATGAAACGCGGTCAAGGCCGCGGTACGAGGCTCTAAATTAGGCTTTTTTAGCATTCGATTTATTTCGATCAGACAAGCTCTTGATCAAACCATCCAAGCCACCCGCATTGATTTCTTTAGAAAATTGTGAGCGGTAGTTTTCAACCAACCAAATGCCCATGACATTGAGGTCAAAAATTTTCCACCCCGCACCTTCACCTGGCGTTTTTTCAAGGCGATAGTCAAGCTGAATAGGTTCACCTCTGCCTCTGATCTCGGTTTGAACGACCAGATTTTTGTCATCTGTGGCACCGCGCAAAGGCTTGAGCTCAATGGACTGATCGCTGATTTGGCTGAGTGCACCAGAATAGGTGCGAATGAGCAGCAACTTGAACTCTGCTTGCAAGCGTTCTTGCTGCTCAGGGGTGGCCTTGCGCCAACCTGGCCCGGTGGCCAGCGCGGTCATGCGGCGGAAATTGACATGCTGCATGAGCTTGGTATCGACCAATTGCATGATCTTGTTGATGTCACCGCCCTTGATGCTTTTGTCGGAACGAACAGCATCCAAAGTTTCATTGGAAATGCGTTTCACGAAAGCATCGGGTGCTTCATCGGCAGCCAAAACGGGGGCTGAACCCAAGCAGAAACCCAATGCCCAAACAACAGGCCATAAATAAGTGAAGAATTTGCGATTCATAGGATGGGATCATAAAGAGCGTTTGACTCTTTAACGCGTGAACTACAATAAAGTAGATTAAACCACCAAGTTCAATTCTTCTTTGCCCCAAGGCTGTTAGGGTTTGGGCGTCTGAGGCAAGGGCTCCTGTGTGCCCGTAGCGCTTGGTCTGTTGGGGGCCACCATAGGCGCAGGTTGGTCCGGATCTTCAAAATCGTCCACCATGGGCGGGTTGCCATCGTAAATGTCATTCAAACGCTTTTGCAAATAGGCATCCCGCGTGAAGGTGTAGGGATCTAAAGAAGCTTGTTTGACAGCGTCGGACAAGGACAAATAGCGCTCCCGCTTGTCGGTCAAGCGCAACAATGTGAGCGTATTTTTAGCCGCTGTGTCTTTCAGTTGTTGGTTCACGTCTGTTTTGTTGTCGATGTACAG
>JAJTGB010000021.1 GCA_021298995.1 Comamonadaceae bacterium
TACATCTTGAAGAACTGGCGCATGGTCAAGGTGGCCACCACCAAGGCGCAACGCAAATTGTTTTTCAACTTGCGCTCCATGAAGCAAGGCCTCAAAGCCGAAGCAGACGAAGCCACAGGCACGCACCGCGACACCCTCACCTCTGCGCAAATTGACAGCATGGCCAAAGACCTCAACGTCAAGCGCGAAGAAGTGATGGAAATGGAAACGCGCATGTCGGGCGGCGATGTGCTCCTAGATCCCGCCCCATCAGACGACGGTGAAGTGGCCTATGGCCCCATCGCCTACTTGGCCGATGCGCACCACGAACCCACAGCCATGATTGAGGCGCATCAGCGCGACCTGATGGCCAGCGATGGCATTGCCACAGCCTTGGCATCACTTGACGAGCGCAGCCGCAGAATTGTGGAAGAGCGTTGGCTCAAGGTGAACGACGACGGCTCAGGCGGCCTGACCCTGCACGACTTGGCCGATGAATTTGGCGTGAGCGCAGAGCGCATTCGCCAAATTGAAGTGGCGGCCATGAAGAAGATGAAAGCAGCTTTGACGGCCTACGCTGAGGCTTAAGCTTAGGCTCATTCATTCACTTGCTTTGCTAGTTCATCGGTTGATGATTCAACCAAGTGAATGCATAATGAAATTTCAACTTCCAGGATGGTCCTATGTTACTTTCAGCCGTCATTACTGAAGCAGAAGAGGGCGGCTTCACAGCACTCAACCCTGAAACAGGCACCACCACCCAAGGCGAAACCTTGGAAGAAGCCATGGAAAACTTAAAGGAGGCAACAAGCCTTTACTTGCAAGAATTTCCAATGAAGATTCACACACGCCCCGTCTTAACCACATTTGAAGTTTCGCATGCCTAAATTTCCGGGCCTCTCTGGTGCGGACATCATCAAAGCGTTCTTTGAAAATCACAATAGTCAATTGACAATTCACTACTTCAACAACAACTTGAAGTCATCAGCCAGGGCTTGCGCGCCCATGCCATAGCGGTTGAACAAGCGCACCTTGCCCTGCGTGTCAAAGGTGTAGCTGCCCGCAGAATGGTCCATGGTGTAGCTGGTGGGTGTTTTGCCTTCCACCCGCTTGAAATAAATTTTGAACTCTTTGGCAATGGCTGGCAGTTGCTCTTGGGTGGGCCTCAAGGCCACAAAGCTGGCATCAAAGTTCTCGACATATGCCTTCAACAGTTCGGTGGTGTCGCGCTCTGGGTCAACCGTGACAAACACGGCTTGCAACTTATCGCCATCAGCGCCAAGCAAGCGCTTGACCTCAGCCAACTCTTGCATGGTGGTGGGGCACACATCGGGACATTGGGTATAGCCAAAAAACACCACCACCAACTTGCCTTGAAAGTCTTTGAGCTTGCGCACCTGGCCATTTTGATCGGGCAAATTCAGCTCTTTGGCGTAATCGGCGCCAGTGATGTCTACACCCTTGAAAGCGGGCTTGAGATCTTGACAGGCCGTTAGGTTAATTGACAAAAAGACCAACGCCAAGGCACTCAGAAATCTCAAAGTACGCCCAGAAAAAAATGTGGTGTTGAACATGAATAGCTTCGTATGTTTTAAAACAGATAGTGATCGACCAACAAAGCAGCAAACAACACACTCAAATGGATGAGCGAAAACTTGAAGGTTTTGCGCGCTAGCTCGTCTGAGTAATTGCGCCACAAAGCCCAAGCGTAGCCAATGAACATGACACTCAAAATAAGGGCTGCAGCAAGGTAGAGCCAAGAGCTCATGCCATAGGCAAAGGGCATCAGGCATGAAGCCATGAGCACAAAGGTGTAAAGCAAAATTTGAAGTCGAGTGAATTCATTGCCGTGCGTCACGGGCAACATGGGCAAGCCCGACTTGCGATAGTCTTCCACGCGGTACAAAGCCAGCGCCCAAAAATGTGGCGGTGTCCACAAGAAAATAATCAAGAAAAGGATGAGCGCTTCAGGGCCTACATCGTTGGTCATGGCCGCCCAACCCAACACGGGCGGCATGGCGCCTGATGCACCACCAATCACAATGTTTTGAGGTGTGAGGGGTTTCAAAATGACGGTGTAAATGATGGCGTAGCCCACAAAGGTGGCGAAGGTGAGCCACATGGTGAGGGGGTTGACCGCAAAGTACAAAATAACCGAGCCAATGCTGCAGAGCACAGCAGAAAACAACAAAGCTTGCATGTCGCTTAGCTGGCCTTTGGCCGTAGGGCGCCATGCCGTGCGCTTCATTTGGGCGTCAATGCTTTTCTCAATCAAGCAATTGAATGCAGCGGCAGCACCTGCTACCAACCAAATGCCCACACAGGCCACAAAGCCCAACCAAACTTCGGCCCAAGAAGGCACGCCTGGCACCGCCAAGACCATGCCAATGAGGGCGCAAAACACAATGAGTTGCACCACGCGAGGCTTCATGAGCGCGTAGTACTGGCGCCAAGGTGAGCCAGCTTGTAATTCGGCAGCGGTGCTCATGCGGCAAGCCTTCGTGAAAAATTCATGGGAGTCATTGTCTATTTGTTTTACTGCGGCTCAACATGTAGGTGAGCGTCATCATAATTGCACCAGCACCCCCTGTGTGTGCCACAGCAGCCAATAAAGGCCAATCTAACACCACATTGGACAAGCCCGTGATGAGTTGGAGTGTTAACAAAGCCAAAAGCATGTTGGTCAGTCCTGGCAGCACGTTCGATTTTTTAAATTGCCAAATCATGAAGGCGGCAAAGAAAAACACCAGCAGCGCCATCAGTCTGTGGACAAAGTGAATGGACACCAAGGCTTCCATGGGCAAGTATTGACCTTGGGAATCCATGCCCAAGCTGCGCCAAATTTCAAAACCCTGCGCGTTCCATGCTGGCCACCATTGGCCATTGCAATCTGGAAATCCGTTGCAGGCCAAAACCGCATAATTGGTACTCACCCATGCACCCATGGCAATTTGCAAGGTGAGCAATGCTGCGGCCACCCAAATCAATTGACGGTGGCGCGTTTGAATTTCTTGCCGTTGCAATTGGGGCTTCCAAGCCACTTGCGCAGACAACAAGACCAACAAGCCAATGCCACCCAACAAATGCAGAGTGACAATGGCGGGAAACAATTTCATGGTGACCGTCAGCGCGCCAAATGCGCCCTGCATACAGACCCAAACCAAGGTGAGCCAAGCCCAGAAGGGTTTGACTTGCCAAGCGCCTTGAAAAGAATGCTGACCTTTCCAACGCTGCCACGTGCTGCTAACAGCCAAGACCAAAATCAAAAAGCCCACAGCAGTTGCCAAATACCGATGGATCATTTCAATCCAAGCTTTGCTGTGTGTCACTGGGCCCGTGGGCATGGCGGCCTGTGCCGCATCAATGTGCACCACAGCACCCAAGGGGCTGGCACTGCCATAACAGCCGGGCCAATCTGGGCAGCCCAAACCAGAATCGGTGAGGCGTGTAAAAGACCCAAACAAGACCAAATCGAACGTGAGAAACAAAGTGAGTACCGTCATGGCACGCAATTTGGAATTGACTGGATTGTGTCGATTGCGATAAAGGGTGAAGGCCAAAGGCAACACCGCAATGAGCACGCCCATTCCCAGCAAACGCAATGTGGGTGACAGGTTGTAGAGATCGACTTCGGTCATGGTTTAGCGGCCAGCTGTGTCCCAAAAAGAAGAGGCGCGCAAAAGTCGTTCAAGGTCTTTTTTGGCTTGCGATGCTGACGCCAAATCGATGCCAGGCGCAAATCGCATCATCCAATTGCCCATGGGGTCGACCACATACAAATGCTCTTGCACCTGGCGGCCCGCCGCGGGCTGAAGCCACTCAGCAATACTGGCTTCACTCATTCGCAAAACCGTGGCTTGCGACAAAGCAGGCATGAGCTTGTCGTCCACAGGGGCATCGCCCGTTGCAATCCAAACCCAGTCGATGCGGTCTTTTTCTTTGCCCAAAGACTCACGCAGTTGGCGCTGGAAATACAAATGCTTTTGACAAGTTTCGTTGCACGACGCATCGGCCACACTGACCAACAACCACTGGCCTTTGAGTGAGCTCAAGGACACTTTGTCGCCGTTCAATTTGACGGCTTCCATGGCGGGCAAAGTGCGCTGCGGGTTGATCAATTCGCCATGATTGCGGCGGCCTTCTGGGCGTATGACGTAGTAGGTGAAATAAGACGCAATGACAGGCGATGCGCAAACTAACAGCACAGCCAACATTTTCCAGCGGCCTAACCGTGTTCGTTTCTCATCGGCCTGCACCACCTCGGTGGGTGTTGGCAGCGTATGAACCGTCATGCCCAAAGGGGCATCTGTCCATTGAGAGTTTTCAGGACTGGGCGCTGACTTTGGATTTGAGACGGGGTCGGACAATTTGGAACCAGACATAAAGCAATGCAATCAAAAGCGCCAATCCAAACCATTGGAAGGCATAACCGTAGTGTTTCTCAACACCTGTTGCGGCCTGAGGCCATTCACGCAGCAAGCCCTCAGAGGCTGCGCCCACTTGAATGACTGAGATTTCCAACAAGGGCAATCCAGTCTCAACGCGAAAATCTTGCAAGTCTAGATTTTGCCGTATTACCGCCTTGGCTTCCTCGCCCAAGGCGTAAAGCTTTGACGGTGGCAAGGCTATCAAACCACTCACAGAAACCAGCCCGGTAGGCGTTTGAATGGCGGGCAAGCGAGTGCGATCTGTAAAGTCGCGGCCTACCCAGCCGCGTTGCACCACCACCACGGCGCCAGTGGCCTTAAGCTTGAAGGGTGTGAGCACATAAAAACCTGGCCGGGCATTCATTTGGCGGTTGTCTAGGTACACGGTCAATGGCGCCAGCCACTCACCTTCCAAATTGATAGGACGGTGCAACAAGCCAGCCCTGTTGCCTTCGGAGTCTTGGGCACTGCCCAAAAATGCACCATCCAGCGCAGGCATTTGACCTTTTTGCGTGATTTCTGCCTGCCAATCGAGCTTGGTCTGTGCCCTACCCAGCTGCCAAAAACCCAAGGAGCAGGTGATGCCAACACACACAAGCGCCAACAAGAACCACAACACCATTTGAAGGTGTGTGTTCTTTTTTGCAGGCGCTGAAAATGCTGACCAACTCATCCGATAATTCCCATCATGAAAATACTAGTTGCACTTGCCTTCATTGCCATTTTGGCCAGCCTGGGCTCCGCCCTCTTCTACATGATGCGTGGCGGCACGCGCATCGAAACCAACTCAGATGAGGGCGCTGAAACAACGCCAGCACCCAAGGGCAACATGGTCAAAGCCTTGGCCATCCGCGTGGGCTTCTCCATTGTGCTCTTTATCTGCATTTTGATTGCCTGGAAGATGGGCTACATCCAACCTTCTGGCATTCCTGCTGGCGCTTAAATCCAGCCCTTCATTGAGACATTCACAAAAAAAGCGCCCAAGGGCGCTTTTTTCTTGGGCTAAGTCTTATTACATCCAGTAAACCAAGATGTACAAGCCAAGCCACACCACGTCCACAAAGTGCCAGTACCAAGCCGCACCTTCAAAACCGAAGTGACGGTCTTTGGTGAAGTGACCTTTTTGCAAACGCAAAGTAATGAACAGCAACATGAGCATACCGACAAACACGTGGAAGCCGTGGAAGCCAGTGAGCATGTAGAAGGTAGAGCCATAAATACCAGAGCTCAACTTCAAATTCAAATCACCCCATGCGTGGGCGTATTCGTAGCCCTGCACAAACAAGAACACCACACCCAACAAAACAGTCATCCACATGAACTTGATGGTTTTGCTGCGATCGCCGTGTTGCAACGCGTGGTGTGCAATGGTCAAAGTGACGCCAGAGGTCAACAACAAAGCCGTGTTGATGGTGGGCAACCAGAAGGGGCCCATGGTTTGGAAGGGCTCAACAATGCCTGCAGGAGAAGCCGTTGCGCCCGCAGCAATTGAGGGCCAAACAGCTTTGAAGTCGGGCCACAAGAGCGCATTTTCTAAGCTGCCCAGTGAAGGCAATGAGTGCGTACGCGCCCACCACAAGGCTGTGAAGAAAGCACCAAAGAACATCACTTCAGAGAAGATGAACCAAGTCATGCTCCAACGGAAAGACAAATCGATCTTGCGGCCAAACTGTCCGCTTTCGCTTTCGTGGACGGCTTCACTGAACCACTGATACAGAACCACTAAAAACCAAATCAAACCAGCGAAAAGAGAATATTTACCCCACTCTTCACCGTTGATCCACTGGCCTGCGCCCAAGATCAACAAGAACAAACCAAACGCAGCCATGGCTGGATGGCGCGATGGATGGGGCACATAGTAGTAAGGGGTTGTGCCGTGCGATGTAGAACTCATACTTGCTCCTGCTCTCTCTTAAACCTAATCTGTCTAAAACCTAACTGAGGGTGTTTGGCTGCGCCACCACCCAATTGACGAGGGCAATCAAGCCCACGACAAAAATCAATGCCAAGGACAAACCCACCACCAACACATGGAAGGGATTGAGCTTGGCCATGTCTTCTTGGCCTTCGCTGTTTTTTCGAATGCCAATGAAGGACCACAACACTGCTTGCACAGTGCGAAAAAATGAAACATTGCTGCTGCTCATGAGCCCACCTTGGGTGCTACCAGCGCAGCAGGGACCGCTGCCACAGGCGTGGAAGCGGGTGCGGGAGGCGTTTTGCCACCCACTTCAAAAAATGTGTACGACAAGGTGATGGTGCTCACATCTTTGGACAACTTGGGGTCAATCACAAAGGCCACTGGCCATTCCTTTTTCTCACCAGGCTCCAAGGTGTATTGGTTAAAGCAGAAGCACTCCAATTTGTTGAAGTGGGCTGCAGCTTGGTTGGGTGCATAACTGGGAATGGCTTGCGCAGCCATTCGTCTGTTTTGCACGTTTTGAAATTGGTACATCACTGTGGTGAGTTCACCAGGATGAACTTGCACAGAGCTTTGGGCGGGCTTGAAGTCCCAAGGACCGCGCGCGTTGGCGTCAAACTCTACGGTGATGGTGCGTGAATAATCAACCTGTGTGTTGCTGGGTTTGGCATCTTTGCCTGTGCTGCCATTGCCCGGCACTTGACGTTCTGAAATGGACAGGATGTTGATGCCTGTCATTTCACAGATGTGCTTGTAGATGGGAATGAGCGCATAACCAAACGCAAACATGCCGGCCGCAACGATGGCCAGCTTGCTCACCATTTTGATGTTTTCGCGGTAAAGGCTCATGTTGCGGTGGGTTGAAAACTGCTTTTGGGCGCTGAACTTAACGAGAAGTCAGAACCACCATCTTGACCAAGAACCCCACAAAGAAAACCACCGCCACCGAAGCCAAGATGAGGCCAAGGCGTGCGTTGCTTTTCTTCTGTTCTGGGGTTGTGGACATGATGGCTTTGTTCCAAATTAACCAATAACGCGGGTAGCCGTGGCATCCAGCTTGGGTGGGTTTTCAAACGTGTGGAAAGGTGCGGGAGATGGAACTTCCCACTCCAAACCTTCCGAAGCTTCCCAAGGTTTCTGGGGTGCTTTGGCACCTTGTCCGCGCATGCAAGGCACAACGACGAACAAGAAGAAGTAAACCTGTGCAAAACCGAACAAGAAACCACCCACAGAGGCAATGGCGTTGAAGTCGGCAAACTGCATGGGGTAGTCGGCGTAGCGACGTGGCATACCGGCCAAGCCCAAGAAGTGCATGGGGAAGAAAGTGATGTTGAAGGAGATCAGTGACCACCAGAAGTGAATCTTGCCGCGGCCTTCGTTGTACATCACACCGGTCCACTTGGGCAGCCAGTAGTAAGCACCCGAGAACATGGCAAACAAAGAACCCGCCACCAGCACATAGTGGAAGTGAGCCACCACGTAGTAAGTGTCTTGCAATTGAATGTCGATGGGCGCCATGGCCAAGATCAAACCTGTGAAGCCGCCCATGGTGAACACGAAGATGAAACCAATGGCAAACAACATGGGTGTTTCAAAGGTCATGGAGCCGCGCCACATGGTGGCAATCCAGTTGAAAATTTTCACAGCAGTTGGCACCGCAATCAGCATGGTGGCGTACATGAAGAACAACTGGCCCGTCACAGGCATGCCGGTTGTAAACATGTGGTGAGCCCACACGATGAAAGACAGAATGGCAATGGAAGAAGTGGCGTACACCATGGAGGCATAACCGAACAACTTTTTGCGAGAGAAAGCAGGAACCACTTGGCTGATGATGCCGAAGGCCGGCAAGATCATGATGTACACCTCGGGGTGACCGAAGAACCAGAAGATGTGTTGGTACATGACGGGGTCGCCGCCGCCAGCTGGGTTGAAGAAGCTGGTACCGAAGTGACGGTCAGTGAGTGTCATGGTGATGGCGCCAGCCAACACAGGCATCACAGCGATCAACAAGTAGGCCGTAATGAGCCAAGTCCAAGCAAACATTGGCATCTTCATGAGCGTCATGCCAGGGGCACGCATGTTCAAGATGGTCACAATGATGTTGATGGAGCCCATGATGGAAGAGGCACCCAAGATGTGCATGGCAAAAATACCAGCGTCCATGGAAGGACCCATTTGCAATGTGAGCGGTGCATACAGAGTCCAGCCTGCAGCAGGTGCGCCACCGGGCATGAAAAATGAACCCGCCAACATGACAGCTGCAGGAATCATCAGCCAGAAGCTGAAGTTGTTCATGCGCGCAAAGGCCATGTCGGAAGCGCCAATTTGCAGAGGAATCATCCAGTTAGCAAAACCCACGAAGGCCGGCATGATGGCGCCGAACACCATGATCAGGCCGTGCATGGTGGTGAATTGGTTGAACAATTCGGGGTTGACCAATTGCAAACCAGGTTGGAACAATTCAGCGCGAATGAGGAGCGCCAAAACGCCGCCAATCATGAGCATGGCAAAGCTAAACAGCAAGTACAAAGTACCAATGTCTTTGTGGTTGGTGGCATACACCCAACGGCGCCAGCCCGTAGGCGCACCGTGGTGGTCATGGTCGTCATGACCGTGGGCTTGATCGTGAGGATGGAGAACAGCGCTCATCTTGATTTCCTTTAAATACTCTTAAAAGTACTTGATTACTTGCGTGCAGCCAGCACTTCAGCTGGTTGTACGACTTGCCCAGTTTTGTTGGACCAATTGTTTTTGGTGTAAGTGATCACAGCTGCAATTTCGGTATCGGACAACTGCTTCCATGCGGGCATGGCTTGGTTGTTTTGACCATTCAGCAAAACTGCAATTTGTTTCGATTTGTCGGCATTCAAGACAACGGCTGAACCGTCCAATGCCTTGATAGCGCCTACAGCTTTACCAGCAGCTTGGTGGCAAGCCACACAGTTGGCTGCATAAACTTTTTCGCCGCGCTTGAGTGAATCTTCGAGCGTCCAAACTTTGCTGGGGTCATCGGCTTTGGCAGCCATTTTTTTCTTCTCGTCCTCAACCCACTTGGAATAATCTTCAGCCGACAACACCTTCACGTTGATAGGCATGTAGGCGTGTTCTTTTCCGCACAACTCTTGGCACTGGCCATAGAACATGCCAGTTTTTTCGGCACGGAACCAGGTGTCGCGAACGAAGCCTGGAATAGCGTCTTGCTTGATACCGAAGGCGGGCACTGCAAAGGCGTGAATCACGTCATTGGCAGTGGTAATAATGCGGATTTTTTTGCCAACAGGCACCACCATGGGGTTGTCGACCTTGAGCAAGTAGTCGTCGCCTGAAGGCTTGCCCGTGTTGGACATTTCGCGCTGGGCGTTGTCCAAGGTGGAGATAAAGCCAATGCCTTCGCCTTCGCCCTTGATGTAGTCATAGCCCCATTTCCACTGATAGCCCGTGGCTTTGATGGTGAGGTCGGCATTGGTGGTGTCCTTGGATGCCACCAAAACTTTGGTGGCAGGCAAAGCCATCAAGATCACGATGATGAAAGGCACGATGGTCCAGATCACTTCAACGGTCATGGACTCATGGAAAGTGGCAGGCTTGTGACCCACCGACTTGCGGTGCTTCCAGATGGAATAGAACATGACAGCGAACACAGCCACAAAAATGACTGTGCACAAAACCATCATGAAAACGTGAAGGGAGTGCTGCTCTTCAGCAATTTTGGTGACAGCTGGATGGAAATCAAGCTGATTGACCGCGGGGCCGCCTGGTAAATCTTTGACGGCGTGAGCAGCAGTAGCCACCCAAGCACCGGCCCAAATACCCGCCCAAATACGCGCTTTATTCAGCAAAGACACCAATGTTTTGGAAATGCTCTTCATAGTTTTCACTAACTTCCAAGTTTCAAAATGAAACCACTACAGTTATTACAAAAGGAATCACGCGAGAGGCTTGAATCACAGCCACAGACGGACTGTTGACAGACAAGCTTAACGGGCGAAATTTTAACCGAGTTGCAGCCCGACTTTGCGATTTATCAAACTTGATTTGATTTCTTTTGCGGATTTACAAGCATTTGACGCATATCGTCTAAACCGATGTGGCTTTCTGAAGCAACTTTCACACGCGCTTGGGGTTTTAAAGCGTGACCGTAAACCACCTCGAAAGTGAGCGCCAGTCGGCCTTCCGAGTCTTTTTGAGCCAAACGCAGCAGGGCCGCGTGGAATTGTTTCAACCAATTTCGGCCCCTCATTCCTTGAAATCTGCTGACATGAAAATTACGCCCAATAGCCCTAAGGTCACTGAGTAATTTCTCGGAGTTGACATAGGTCAAGGTGATCTTTTCCATGTCCATCACTGGCTCTGCAAATCCGGCATGCACCAACATGTCGCCCCAATCGTGCATGTCGGTAAATTCATGGCTGGGCATGGGCCAGCCCATTTCGGCATAAACCGTTCTCAATTCTTGCAGTGTGTCGGGGCCCAAACAGGAAAACATCAAAAAACCATCCACAGCCAACACACGGTGCCATTCAGCCAACAGAGTTTCAGGGTCTGCCGCTTGATGCAGCAACATATTGGCCCATACCAGCTCCATGCTTTGAGACTGCAAGGACTCGGCCTTGAGCTGCGTTTGAAACCAACGCTCTGGTTTCCACCAAGGTGCGCGATGGGTAGATTGCACCCATTCGACCTCTTCAGCTCGATCTGCATACAAATGCCCAACGGCTGTCGGGTAACGCTTGCGCAACAAAGCCAAGACATTGAGCCCTGCACGCAACGGATTCCAGCACACCCAAGACTTGGGTTGCAAACGAATGAAGGCCAACCTTTCCTCCATGCGGCGCGCCACCTCTTCGTGCAGCCAAGGCGATTCGGTGCGACTTGGCTTGAAGGGCTTTGAACCCAATGCCAGGGTGGCCCATCTGCGAGCTGCAATGGGGTCTAGGCTTGGCGGGCGTTCGTGAGGCATGCGATTGAAAGCGTTTTGTAATGCCGTGAATGGCGTGTGTGGCGTGTGCGAAGTATATTGATTTGCAATGCACCTCCCCAGCCAATGCGCCATTTGCAAAGCTTGGCCCTCGCATGCCATTTGCAGTGCTTGTGTAGGGGCTTTTGGCCAACCTGTGCCCAGATGTCAACGGTGCGCTGCCGAATCAAGCCTCCAAATTTGCTCAGCCTGTCTTCAAACACCCAGCGCGCTCAATGCCTGCTGGGCCGCCATGGCTTATGTTTGGCCCTGGACCTCGCTCATTGCACAGTTTAAATTTCAGGGTCAAGCCAGTTGGGCACGTCATTTTGCCTTGCTCATGCAAAACGCCCCCTTTGCTGCCGATGCCATCGAACAAGCAGATGCACTCATTCCAATTCCCCTTTCGTTTCAGCGTTTGGCAGAAAGGGGCTACAACCAATCCTTGATGCTGTCACAAAAGTTGTCTTCCAAAAAAACGCACCCACACAGCTTACTCAGAATGCGGCACACACCGGCTCAAAGCTCCCTCCCCCGGCCCGAAAGACTGACCAACCTGAATGGCGCGTTTGCAGTGGCGCCTTTGATGGCCTCCAAACTGCGAGGCCAGCGAGTGATGCTCATTGACGATGTCATGACCAGTGGCGCCACCCTGGAAGCCGCGGCGCAGGTTTTGAAACAAGCAGGCGCATCGCATGTGTGTGCCTTGGTGTTTGCCAGAACACCGGCATAAGGTCGCTGTCAAGCCGCTTTAAAGCCGCTTCAAAACAACGACAATAGCGGCATGTTTCAAATTGTTTTGGTTGAACCTGAAATACCGCCCAACACGGGCAATGTGATTCGCTTGGCGGCCAACACGGGTTGCGCTTTGCACCTCATTGAACCGCTGGGCTTTTCCATGGAAGACAAGCACATGCGCCGCGCTGGCCTCGACTACCACGAGTACGCCATGGTCAAAAGGCATGCCAACTGGGCAGAATTTTTAGCCTCTGAACAACCCGACCCTGCGCGCGTGTTTGCCCTCACCACCAAGGGCACACGCTTTGTGCAAGAGACTTCTTTTCAAAAAGGCGATTGGTTGGTATTTGGTGCTGAGACTCGAGGCCTTGCGCCCGAATTGCGCGAAAGTTTTGCGCCAGCCAATCGTTTAAAGCTACCCATGCTGGAAGGTCAGCGTAGCCTGAACTTGTCCAACAGTGTGGCGGTCACGGTGTATGAAGCTTGGCGGCAAAACGGCTTTACCAAGCCTTAAACGTAATAGCGCGCCAAGGACTCCGCAATGCAAGCGGGCTTTTCGGAGCCTTCACGCTCAATGGTCATTTCCCATGTGAACTGCATGCCATTGCCATCAATGGTCATTGTATTGAGGAGTTTCATGTGGCCCCGCAATTTGCTGCCCACTGGCACGGGTGACGTAAATCGAACCTTGTTCAAGCCGTAGTTCACGCCCATGCGCACATTTTCAATTTTGATGGCGCTTTGCGACAACTTGGGAATGAGCGACAAGGTGAGGAAGCCATGCGCAATAGGCGCACCAAAGGGGCCTGCCTTGGCTTTTTCAACATCGATGTGAATCCACTGATGATCGCCAGTGGCCTCGGCAAACATATTGACTTGCTCTTGGGTGATTTCGGTCCAAGGCGAAACGGCCACGGTTTGACCAATGCACAGTGCGAGTTCTTGAAGTGTTTGAAATGTTTTCATAGCCAGCACTCTAACCAGCTTTGTCTCAGAGATCAATCACCACATTGCCCAATTGACCGGATTCAACAGCCTCATGCGCTTTCACAATTTGATCCAGCGAGAAGCGAGCGCCAATGGTGTGCTGAAGTTGACCGCTGGCCATCAATGCATTCAAACGATTGACACACCAAGTTCTGTCTGCAGGCAACAAGTCGTAAACCAAGAAAAATTTCAGGCCAATTGAATTGAACAGCAAGGGGCGGAAGTTCAATGGAATATCGCCCACCACATTGGAACCATAGCCCACCAGTTGACCGTGCGGCGCCAAGCCACCGGTGGTCACCCACTGCGATGCTGTTGCAAAATCCATGTCGATGATGACATCCACACCACGGCCTTGGCCAAAGGCTTTCAGGCGCTCCACCACAGGCTCTGTTTTGTAAAAAATAGTTTCGACAGCGCCTGCTGCTTTGGCATGTGCCGCTTTTTCTTCAGAGCCCACCGTGCCAATGACATGCCCGCCAAATTGCGTCACAAGCTGCGTCACGTAATGACCCACCGCAGACGATGCACCAGTGACCAACACTTTTTTGCCACGCAGGTTATCGTCGCCTGCCAGATGCACAGCTTGCACAGCAGTCAAACCGGGTATGCCCATGCATGCGCCAGCCGCAAAATCGGTGTTATCGGGCAGCTTCACAGCTTGTGCTTCAGGCACCACAATGAATTCAGATGCCGTGCCGTGCGCTCGTTGCCACTGCGCATTCCAAATCCAAACGCGTTCACCCACGCGCTGTTTGTCAACACCCTCACCCACAGCCTCAATCACGCCAGCGCCATCACTGTGCGGCACCACCCAAGGATCGGTCAAGGGCCTTGCGCGGCGAGACTTCACATCCGAAGGATTGACACCCGAGGTGGCCAAACGCACGCACACTTCACCTCTGCCCGGTGCTTTGAGTGGCAGTGAGCCCAGCACCATGACGTCACGGGCTTCGCCATTTTTTTCGTACCAAGCAGCGCGGGTGGCCAGAGGTGTTGTCATTTGCAAATCCTTAAACGCGTTCCAAAATCAGGGCAATGCCCTGACCCACGCCAATGCACATGGTGCAAAGCGCATAGCGACCACCGGTGGCGTGCAAACGGTTCACGGCTGTTGTTGCCAAACGCGCACCCGATGCACCGAGTGGGTGGCCCAGTGCAATGGCTCCGCCCCAAGCATTCACGCGCTCATCGTCGTCTTTCAAACCCAACATGCGCAGCACGGCCAAGCCTTGCGCCGCGAAGGCTTCGTTCAATTCAATCACGTCCATTTGATCGAGCGTCAAACCAGTTTGCGCCAATACTTTCAAGGTGGCGGGTGCTGGACCAATGCCCATCACTCGGGGAGCCACGCCTGCGGTGGCCATGCCCACCACACGGGCTTTGGGCGTCAAACTGTACTTACCCGCCATGGTTTCGTTGGCCAACAGCAATGCACATGAACCATCGTTGACGCCACTGGCGTTGCCAGCTGTCACGGTGCCATCAGGGCGCACAACACCTTTGAGCTTTGCCAAGGATTCCATGCTGGTTTCGCGGGGGTGTTCGTCTTTGTCGACCACAATGGCATCACCCTTTTTCTGGGGGATGGTCACAGCCGTAATTTCGCGCGCCAAATGGCCCGCCTTCTGGGCTGCAACGGCTTTCATCTGGCTGGCCAAGGCCATCCGGTCTTGCGCTTCACGCTCAATTTTGTAATCGGTGGCCACGTTTTCTGCTGTCTCGGGCATCGAATCAACGCCGTATTTTTCTTTCATCAATTTGTTGACGAAGCGCCAGCCAATGGTGGTGTCGTACACCGCGTTGTTGCGGCTGAAAGCAGACTCAGCTTTGGGCATCACAAACGGTGCGCGGCTCATACTTTCCACACCGCCGGCAATCATCAAGCCTGCCTCACCCGATTTGATGGCACGCGCTGCGGAACCCACAGCATCCAAGCCTGAACCGCACAAACGGTTGAGTGTGGCGCCCGGTACATCAATGGGCAAACCGGCCAGCAAACTGCTCATGTGCGCCACGTTGCGGTTGTCTTCACCTGCTTGGTTGGCATTGCCATAAAACACATCGGTCACGGCAGCCCAATCGACTTGGGGGTTGCGGGCCATCAAGGCGCGCAAAGGAATGGCGCCCAGGTCATCGGTGCGAATGCTGGACAGCGCGCCGCCATAACGGCCGAAAGGGGTGCGGATGGCGTCGCAAATGAAGGCTTGTGTGATGTTGCTGCTCATGGGTTGACTCTTGAAGGAATGATCATTTTGGGAATTATGCAATATATTGCATGTCTAGGCTGGACTCAAGCCTGCATTTCACCTAAGCGACAATTCAGCCATGTTGATCCAACCTTCTCAAGCCGATGTGAGGCGCTTTTTTTGTGGTGCGTTTGCCAAGTCTCGTTCGGGCGCTACTTTAGAGCCCATCGAAATTTTGGCCAGCCAATGGATCGATGAGCACCCCGAGTATCACGCGGAATTGGCGGATGTCGACGCAGCCTTGGCAGCCATGCTCAATGCCGACCCTACTCGCGAAAACCCGTTTTTGCATTTGTCGATGCACCTGTCCATCAGTGAACAATGCAGCATTGATCAGCCCCGCGGCATCAGGCAAGCGGTGGAACTGCTGAGCCACAAAAAACAGTCATTGCACGATGCCCATCACGCCACGATGGAATGCTTGGGGCGAATGATTTTTGAAAGCCAACGCGCCGGCAAAATGCCCGATGGCAATGTCTACATTGATTGCGTGCAAAGGCACGCTACCAAAGATTAACGGAATTGAGACTGGGGCACTGTTTTCAAGTCGCCGTCTAAAGAGGCAATGTAGGCCGCCATGGCTTTGAGTTCGTTGTTGGTGTATTGCTTGGCAATGCCACCCATCACGCCATTGGAGCGACCCCATGTGGCTTGGTTTTCTGTCTTGTAAGACTTGAGCGCTACAAACAAAAAGTCTTTGTGCTGACCTGCAATTTTGGGGTAGCTGGGGTCAATGGGCTTAGAGAAGCTCTCGCCATGGCAAGAAGCGCATGCGCCTTTTTTGAGCAACTCGGCAACCTTGGCATCAGGGGCCTTGACCGCTGCCGTTTTAGCGCCTTCCACCACACCGTGCTGAGCGTAGTACGCAGAGATATCTGCAATGTCTTGGTCTGTGAGGCTGGCAGCAATACCGCGCATGGTGGGATGCTTGCGATCGCCTTTTTGGTAGGCCGTGAGGGAAGAGGCGATGTACTTGGCGTTTTGACCCGAGATCATGGGCACACGGTACACCTCAGGAAAGCTGGCCTGGTAGCCCTTGATACCGTGGCAACCAATGCACATGGCAATCTTGGCCTCGCCAGCCTTGGCGTTGCCCTGCACGTCTTGTGCGTGGGCTGAAAAAACGGTCGCTGAAGCGACAGTTAAAGCGATCAATGAGGATAACAAAGCGTTCATTTTGCGAGCACAATCAAACTAAGACTGATGAAAATCAATGCAGGATTATATCGAGTGCGCCTACTCAATCCTGACTTTTCTCATTTCAAATACCTTTTAATCCACTTTTGCAGCCAATTATGAAATTCCAAGGGACCGAAAACTACGTTGCCACGCATGATTTGAAGTTGGCCGTCAATGCCGCTATCACTCTCAAGCGCCCGTTGCTTGTCAAAGGCGAGCCAGGCACTGGCAAAACCATGCTGGCCGAAGAAGTGTCGGAAGCACTGGGCTTGAAACTCATTCAATGGCACATCAAATCGACCACCAAAGCCCAGCAAGGCTTGTATGAATACGATGCTGTGAGCCGACTGCGCGACAGCCAATTGGGCGATGAGAAAGTCAAGAACATTGAAAACTACATCATCAAAGGGGTGCTTTGGCAAGCCTTTACCAGCGAAGAGCCTGTGGCCATCTTGATCGATGAAATCGACAAAGCCGACATTGAGTTTCCCAATGACTTGCTGCGTGAAATTGACCGCATGGAGTTTTATTGCTACGAAACGCGCCAACTGATCAAAGCCAAAACGCGACCAGTGGTGTTCATTACTTCTAACAATGAGAAGGAATTGCCCGACGCTTTCTTGCGCCGCTGCTTCTTCCACTACATCAAGTTTCCTGAAGCCGACACCATGAAACAAATTGTGGACGTGCACTTTCCCAATTTGAAAAAAGAATTGCTTGCGGTGGCCCTGAAAAACTTCTACGACGTGCGCGGCTTGCCTGGTCTGAAAAAGAAACCCTCTACCAGCGAGCTGCTCGATTGGCTCAAACTCTTGGTGGCTGAAGACATTCCTTTAGAGGCCTTGCAAAGTGCAGACCAAAAAGTGAGCGTGCCGCCCTTGGTGGGCGCCTTGCTCAAAAATGAGCAAGACGTGAGCTTGTTTGAAAAGTTGGTTTTCATGAACCAACGCAACCGCTGAGATTTAAAGCATGGCGCGCAGTCTTCTCCTTGAAGGCATTTCCGATGCCGTTGGTTTTGTGGGTGGCGCACTCCTGGGTTTTTGGGCGGGCCGCCTTTTGGGCTGGGATGTATTTGCCAGCGGCTACGGCACCGACAGCATTGGCGGCATTGTGCTGGTGGGTTTGGGCGGCGGATTGGGTTTGCAATTGGCCCGAAAATGGCAAGCTCAACAAGGTGAGCGCTCAGACGACAAAGACCAGCCATCGTCGAAGAAAGACAATGAATGAATTCGAATCATTCATTCACACAACAGCTTGAGCTTCAAGGTCAGCATGTGACCTTGGTGCCTTTGAGCATGTTGCATCAAGATCAACTGGCAGAGGCCGTCAAGGATGGTGAACTCTGGCGCCACTGGTACACCCTTATTCCCTCACCCGAGAAAATGGGCGAAGAAATAACCAGGCGCTTGAAACTGCATGAGCAAGGCAGCATGTTGCCCTTCACGGTCATGGCCCAGGGTCAAGCGGTGGGCATGACCACTTACATGAACATTGACGCGCCCAACCAACGACTGGAAATAGGCTCCACATGGTACCGAGCCAATGTGCAAAGGACCGGCCTTAACACTGAGTGCAAACGACTTTTGTTGGCACATGCTTTTGAGCACCTCAAGTGCATTGCCGTCGAATTTAGAACCCATTTTTTCAACCAACAAAGCCGACGCGCCATTGAACGCTTGGGCGCCAAATTGGATGGCATTTTGCGCAACCACGCCATCAACACCCACCCCGATGCCGCAGGCGCACTTCGCGACACGTGTGTCTATAGCATTTTGAACACCGAGTGGCCCTCCGTGAAGGCCCACTTGGATTACCAACTCAGTCGTGCGCGCAAGGCCTGAACCATGCTGATCGATTTCTTTTACACCCTCCGTGCCGCCAAATTGCCGGTGTCTGTTCGCGAGTACCTCAATGTGCTTGAAGCCCTTCAAGCCAACGTGTTCAAAGGCGTCGAAATGCTCACCGATTTCACCAAAGAAGTGCCACTCGATTGGCTGCAAAAAATCTTAGAAAAAGAACTCACGCCCGAACAAAAAGCCGCCATTGAAAAAATGGGCTGGGACGAGCTCATGGAGACCCTGAAGAAACGTCTGGAAGAACAAAAAGAACGCCACGAAGGTGGCAACAAATGGATTGGCACAGGCGGCACCTCCCCTTTCGGCAACGGTGGACACAACCCCCAAGGCATTCGCATTGGCGGCAAAGGCGGCAACCGAAGCGCCGTGAAAGTTTGGGAACAACGCGCCTACCGCGACTACGACGACACCCAAGAACTCGGTACACGCAACATCAAAGTGGCTTTGCGCCGCCTGCGCAAATTTGCACGCGAAGGTTCTGCTGAAGAACTTGATTTGCCCGACACCATTCGGGCCACAGCCGCCAATGCCGGCTACCTAGACATCAAGATGATTCCAGAGCGCCACAACAACGTGAAGGTGTTGTTGCTCATGGATGTGGGCGGCACCATGGACGATCACATTGCGCGGGTTGAAGAGTTGTTCTCTGCGGCCAAAGCCGAGTTCAAGCACTTGGAGTTTTATTACTTCCACAACTGCGTGTACGACTTCATGTGGAAGAACAACAAACGCCGTTATGCCGAAAAGTTTCCCACCTGGGACATCTTGCGAAAGTACAACAAAGACTACAAGCTGATCTTTGTAGGCGACGCCACCATGAGCCCCTACGAAATTTTGCAACGCGGCGGCAGTGTGGAATACAACAACGAAGAAACCGGTGCCGAGTGGCTTCAGCGCCTAACCCACACCTTTCCAAAGTACGCTTGGATCAACCCAGAACCGCAAGGTGTTTGGCAATACCGTCAAAGCATTGCCGTTATTCAACAACTCATGAGTAATCGCATGTTCCCGCTTACCCTCAAAGGGTTGGAAGATGCTATGCGCATGATGAGCAAATAATTTCTAACAAAGGAGACTCAATGGCCAAGGCATATCTCATCGGACAAGTAACCGTTCACAACCCAGAGGGCTACACCCTCTATGCAAAGCACGTACCAGCCACATTGGCGCAATACGGTGGCAAATATTTGGTTCGCGGCGGCGACTGCACACAACTTGAAGGCACTGCGCAAGGCAATCGCCGAGTGGTCATAGAGTTTGCCAGCCGCGCTGCCGCAGAAACTTGGTACAACAGCCCCGAATACCAAGCCATCGTGCCACACAGAAAAGCCAATTCAGAAGGTCACATTGCCATTGTGGACGGGTTTGAAGGCTAAAATTCAGCCTCCGCCGCCGTAGTTCAATGGATAGAACGAGTGCCTCCTAAGCGCTAGATACAGGTTCGATTCCTGTCGGAGGCACCATCCTTTGCTATGGTCGACACTTCTCTTTGAGGCCCATGACCTTGCCTCTCAGCGTCTGCGCCCACGCTCTGCGGTCTTGGCCTTGTGCCATTTCTATTTCACCAAAATTCACAACAGCCTTTAGACGTCTTGCATTGAGCGTGCTCCAAACAGAACTCACCAAGGTATCGTCGCCCACAAATCTGGCAGCCATCGATATCTCATTTGTTTGAGCATCTATAAACTGAAGGGCCAAAGGCTGAACAGGCGCTTGCGCATCAATCGCAGACTGTAGGAGATTGGCATGAAAGGGCAACAAGCCCAAGCCATCACCGGTGGTACCTTCTGGAAAAACAGCCAACACATCACCACTGTTCAAAGCACGCGTCATTTCCTTGACCATGCGCATGGCATCCTTGCGGTTTTCTCGTTCAATGTACAGCGTACCTGCCCCTGTAGCCAAAGTACCCAGCAACGGCCATTCGCGAAGTTCTGATTTGGAAACAAAGCGGCAGTGTCGTGTGGCATGAATCACCAAGATGTCTAACCACGATATGTGATTAGAGACCAACAGTGCAGGGCCTGTCACAACAGGCTTTCCGCGAACTTCTAAGTCAATGTCCCATATCCGAAGTAGCTGCATGGCCCAAGCTTGCACACGCGCTTCACGCTGCGCTGGTGTGAACTGAGGAAACCGAAAATAAATGGTGAACCAACCCACCACGACATGCCAAATACCGCGCAATAACTTAATGGCAACGCGCATCTTTACGCTGAGTAAGCCACTTGGCCATGAACCAAGGTACAAAGCACACGGCCTGGCAAGTCGTAGCCCGAGAATGGGGTGAATTTGCCTTGGCTGCGCAAGTTGTCAGCCGTCACTTGCCAATGCGCTTCAGGGTCCAAAATGCACACATCAGCCTGGCCGCCCACCTTCAGTTGGCCCATGTCTTGTTTGAGCACACGTGCCGCTTCGTTGGTCACTGTGGCAAGGGCGCGCGACAAAGGCACTTTGCTGTCTTGCGACCATTTCAAAGCCAAACTCAGCAACAATTCCAAGCCTGTAGCGCCAGGCTCTGCTTCTGCAAAGGGCAGTGCTTTTTCATCTTCACTCACAGGGCTGTGGTCTGACACCAGTGCGTCGATGGTGCCGTCGGCCAAGGCTTGGCGCAGGGCATCGCGGTCGCGCTGTTGGCGCAATGGCGGCGACACGCGTGCACGGCTGTCAAAGTAGCCCACATCGGCATCGGTGAGGTGCAAGGAGTTGATGCTCACATCGCACGTAATTGGCAAGCCCTCTGCTTTGGCTTGGCGCACCAAGGCCACGCCCGCAGCGCTGCTGATGCGGCACAAGTGCACGTGCGCTTTGGTGCTTTTGAGCAATTCAAAAATAGTGTGCAAGGCAATGGTTTCTGCTGACACAGGCACGCCCGACAAACCCATGCGCGTGGCCAAGGGACCGCTGGCCGCTACGCCTTTGCCCAAATGAAGTTCTTGAGGGCGCAGCCAAACGGTGTAGCCAAAGGAGTTGGCGTATTGCAAGGCACGCTGCAGCACTTGCGTGTTTTCGAGGGCGACTTCGGCTTGGCTAAAACCAACGCAACCGGCTTCGGTCAGTTGAACCATTTCGGTCAACACTTCGCCCTTGAGGCCACGGGTTAAGGCGCCCAGGGGCATCACTTTGGAGCGATTGAGTTTTTCGGCTTTGAAGCGCAGCATTTCCACCAAGCCGGGCTCATCCAGAACGGGGCCGGTATCGGGCGGGCACACCAAGCTGGTGACGCCACCCGCCACGGCTGCGGCCAACTCGGAGTCCAGCATGCCTTCGTGCTCATGCCCTGGCTCTTTAAGGCGCACCGACAAATCGACCAAGCCTGGCATCACGATCAGGCCTTTGGCATCAATGGTTTTTTGCGCTTGAAAATCTGCGGGCGCTTTGCCGATGGCCACAATTTTGCCGGCCGAGATGGCTACATCGGCTACCGTGTCAGTTTTGCTAGCGGGGTCGATGACGCGGCCGCCTTGAATCAAAATTTTCATGGTCTTTGTCTTTCTTCTTTTATTTCTGCGAATTAGGCTTCATTGCCCGCCACAATACTCATGACCGCCATACGCACCGCAATGCCAAAGGTCACTTGGGGCAAGATCACGCTTTGCGGGCCATCCACCACCGCAGAATCAATTTCTACACCGCGGTTAATGGGCCCCGGGTGCATCACGATGGCATCGGGCTTGGCCAGTTGCAGTTTTTCAGGCGTGAGGCCAAAGCGTTTGAAGTACTCTTGGCTCGAGGGCAACAAAGCCCCGCTCATGCGTTCGTTTTGCAAGCGCAAGGTAATGACCACGTCGCAGTCTTTGATGCCTTCTTCCAGGTTGTGAAACACCTTCACACCCATCTGCGACATGTCTGACGGCACCAAGGTTTGGGGCCCGACCACACGCACTTCGGCGCAACCCAAAGTGGTCAGCGCGTGAATATCGGAGCGCGCTACGCGTGAGTGCAACACGTCGCCCACAATGGCCACCGTGAGGTTGGCAAAATCTTTTTTGTAGTGACGAATGGTGTACATGTCAAGCAAACCCTGCGTGGGGTGTGCATGCCTTCCGTCACCGGCATTGACCACGTGCACATGCGGTGCCACATGCTGTGCAATGAGGTAAGGCGCGCCCGATTCGGAGTGGCGAACCACAAAAATATCGGCCGCCATGGCCGACAAGTTGGCAATGGTGTCTAGCAGCGATTCGCCTTTAGACGCAGACGAGCGTGCAATGTCGAGGTTGATCACATCGGCCGACAAACGCGTGGCCGCAATTTCAAACGTGGTGCGCGTGCGTGTGCTGTTTTCGAAAAACAAGTTGAACACGCTTTTGCCGCGCAGCAAGGGCACCTTTTTGACTTCGCGGTCGCTCACGCTGACAAAGTTGGCCGCAGTGTCTAGGATGTGCGTGAGGATGTCGCGCGACAAGCCTTCGGTGGACAGCAAGTGAATGAGCTCACCGTTTTTGTTGAGTTGGGGATTGCGTTTGTAGAGCATTTTTTATTCTTTCCCTGCTTAGCTGTTTTCTTCTTGAACTTCAAAGCTGAACTCACCGTTGTCTAAACGCACCAGCGCCAGCGATTGGGTGGGGGGCAAGGCCACACGTGCTGCTGCATAGTCTGCTTGTATGGGCAACTGGCGACCGCCTCGGTCTACCAACACGGCCAAGCGTACGTTGGCGGGTCGGCCGTAATCAAACAATTCATTGATGACAGCGCGAATGGTGCGACCGGTGTAGAGCACATCGTCCAAAATGAGCACATCGGCGCCTTGAATCTCGAAGGGCAGATGCGTTTGACCACCGGCCGACAAGCCGCGCTGCGCAAAATCGTCGCGGTGCATGGCCGATGAAATGCTGCCGTGCTTGCCACTCAATGCCAAGTCTTTTTGTAAACGCTCGGCTAGCCAAGCACCCCCTGAGGTAATGCCTACCAAACGTGTTTCGGAGGAGCACATGGCTCGCACACCGCGCAAGAGTTCGCTGTACAGCGCCTCTGCATTCAAAGCCAATCCACTCACGGCAGACTCCTTAAAAATTGTTCCAAAATAATGCAAGCCGACGCAGCGTCGGCATCCTTCGCGCCATTTGAAATGGCTTCTGTGGTGCTGTAGCGTTCGTCTACTTCGTACACAGACAAACCAAATCGGCCGCGCAATTGGCGGGCAAACTTTTGCGCGCGCAAGGTGTTTTCGTGGGCTGCGCCATCGGGGTGAAACGGCACGCCCACCACCAAGGCATCGGGCGTCCACTCTTTGATGCGTTTTTCAATGTGGGCAAACCGCGCATCGCCTTCTGCCACTACGGTCGATTGCGGTGTGGCTTGACGCAGCATGCGGTTGCCAACGGCAACACCCGTGCGCTTGAGTCCAAAATCGAAAGCCAAAAAACTCTGCTGCGACGCAGGCACAGTGAGCGCCTGGTCTAGGCTCATGCGTGGCCCGCCTGATTTAACAGCATCCATGGCTGCAGGCCCAACAAGGCCAAGGCTTTTTCGTAACGCTTTTCAATGGGCGTGTCAAAAATGACGGTGGGGTCGGCCTCCACAGTGAGCCAGCTGTTTTCGCCTATTTCAGACTCGAGTTGACCTTCACCCCAAGAGGCATAGCCCAAGGTCACAAGTACGCGCTTAGGACCAGAACCATTGGACATGGCTTCTAGGACATCTTTGGAGGTGGTCATGGCCAAGCCACCTGGGACACTCAAGGTAGAGGCGTAAATGGAGTTGCTTTTTGAGTCTGCTTCTGGCGAGAGTGCAGGCGTTGGCTTTTCAGAATCTTCTAAATCTGCTTCTAGCATGGGCTCGTGCAACACAAAACCACGTTCGGTTTGAACCGGGCCACCGTGCAATACATTTGATTGCAACAAGTCTTCTCGGTGAAGGGGTAACTCGACTTTGTCGAACAAATGCTTCAAACTGAGTTCGCCAGGTTTGTTGATGATCAAGCCCATGGCACCGCGCTCAGAGTGTTCACACAAATACACCACACTCTTGGCAAAAGTAGGGTCCTCCAAACCAGGCATGGCAATCAAAAAATGATGCGAAAGCAAAGTGGAGGCAAAATCGGCAGACATGTCTCAATTTTAACGGCCTCTAACCCATGCACAAACCCTTTTCTTCCGGCTTGGTCTGGTTTCGACGCGATTTGCGGGTGGCAGACAATGCCGCCCTGTTTCACGCCCTGAAAAATTGCCACAAAGTGCACTGTGTCTTTGTGTTTGACACCGACATTTTGAAAGAACTGCCCGCCCAAGACCGCCGAGTGGCCTTTATTCGGGAATCTTTGGTCGAATTGGACCAGCTCATTCGGCAAGCAGCGGTGCAAGCGGGTGTCGAAGCCAAGCTGGCCAGCCAAGCTGGCCTGATTGTTTTGCATGGCCGCCCCCTCCAAGAAATAGCCCAACTGGCCAAGCAATTGGAAGTTCAAGCTGTCTTTGCCAACCACGACGATGAGCCTTTCGCCCTTGCCCGCGATGCCCAAATTCGGGGTGCATTGGCCAACGCGGGTGTGGCCTTGCATACCTACAAAGACCATGTGGTCTTTGAACGCCAAGAAGTTCTGACCTTGGCGGGCAACCCGTACACCGTGTTCACACCCTACAAAAACGCATGGCTCAAAAAAATTCAGCCCCAAGACTTGTCACCTCACCCCGTTGCCGACCATGCAGCCGCTCTAGCCCCAAGGCCCAAAGCCTTTCAGGTCGCAGTCCCAACCCTGCCTGACATTGACTTTGAAAACATCGACCTGATTGCCTTGCATTACAAACCTGGCGTATCTGGCGCACAAGCTTTGTTAGAAGACTTTTTGCACCGCATCGACCGCTACGAAGAAACCCGCAATTTCCCAGCCATCAAAGGGCCCAGTTATTTGAGTGTGCACCTGCGTTTTGGCACCATCTCTATTCGCCAATTGGCTCAAGAGGCCTACCAAAGATACAAAACCAGCGAAGGCGCCAGCGTGTGGTTGTCCGAGCTCATTTGGCGCGACTTTTATGCCCAAATTTTGTCCAACTTTCCGCATGTGGCCGAGCGCAGTTTCAAGGCCGAATACGATCAAATTAAGTGGGATCACGGTCCTCATGGCAAGGCCCTGTTTGCAGCTTGGTGCGAAGGCCGAACAGGCTATCCCTTGGTCGATGCCGCCATGGCCCAAATCAATCAAACCGGTTATATGCACAACCGCCTGCGCATGGTGGTGGCGTCATTCCTCACCAAAGACCTGGGGGTCGATTGGCGCTGGGGCGAAAAATACTTTGCCCAGCACCTCATTGACTTTGATTTGTCGGCCAACAACGGCGGTTGGCAATGGGCCAGTTCTAGCGGCTGCGATGCCCAGCCCTATTTCCGAATTTTTAACCCTGTCACGCAAAGCGAGAAGTTTGACCCCAAAGGCAAATTCATCAAACGGTATTTGCCGCAATTGGCGGGTCTAGAGGGTGCCGACATTCATGCGCCGTGGGAAGCCAAGCCCTTGGCTTTGCAGGCGGCAGGCGTTACTTTAGGAAAAGACTATCCCTTGCCCGTGGTCAATCACGCAGAGGCCCGAGAGACTACCTTGGCGCGTTACGCCGTGGTGAAAAAAATTGCTTAAGACAGCCGGCAACGCTGTCGAAGCAGGCCTTAGGCAGCCTTAGATGGCCACCATTTCGAAGTCTTCTTTGCGGGCGCCGCACTCTGGGCAAGTCCAGTTCATGGGCACATCGGCCCAAGCGGTGCCGGGGGCAATGCCGTCTTCAGGGCAACCAGCGGCCTCGTCGTAAATCCAGCCGCAAATTAAGCACATCCAAGTTTTAGTATCAGTCACAGAGTGTCACCAGTGTCGAATAGAATGAAATGATTGTATCGGGCTTGACTGTAACCCATGACCACACCTTTACCGCCGTCAGATCTGCCAGAGGAAACCCTCGAAGTCGAAGAAGAAGCCAGCATTGCTTGCGTATTGGTATTCAATGCATCAGATCCCAGTGGGGCCAGTGGCATCAGTGCCGATGTTTTGGCCATTGCCTCCGTAGGGGCCCACGCCCTGCCCGTTCTCACTGGCGCCTACGCCCGCGACTCCGCCCAAATTTTTGACTTTTTCCCCCTCGACGAAGAAGCCGTTGGGGATCAAGCCCGGGCTGTTTTGGAAGACATTCCACCGCAAGTTATCAAAGTGGGCTTTGTGGGCAGTGCTGAAAACATCAGCATCATTGCCGAACTCACAGCCGATTACGACGGCGTCCCCGTGGTGGCCTATATGCCAAACTTGTCTTGGTGGGAAGACGAGCAAATTGACCAATACCTCGACGCCTTTCGCGAACTGCTGCTGCCCCAAACCAGCATCTTGGTGGGCCATCACAGCACCCTGCGCCGTTGGTTGTTGCCCGATTGGTCTAGCGACAAAAACCCTGGCCCGCGCGATATTGCCAAAGCCGCAGCAGAGCTAGGCGTGCCCTACACCTTGGTCACGGGCATCACCGTCAACGACCAGCACATTGACAATGTATTGGCCACGCCCGAAACCGTGGTGGGCCATGAAAAATTTGAGCGCATTGAAGCTGTGTTCAGTGGTGCAGGCGAAACACTTTCTGCCGCCCTGGCCGCTTTAATTGCCACAGGCCTTGATTTATCAGCTGCAGCCAGCGAAGCTCTGCACTATCTAGACCGCTGCCTAGACGAGGGCTTTCGCCCTGGCATGGGCAAGGTCATCCCAGACCGATTATTTTGGGCACTGCCCGATACTGAGGACGACGAAGCCGAGGCCGAAGGCCCCGACATGAACGCCGATTTTTTTGAGATGCCAATCAATGACACAAAACACTGACCTGAACGACACCCTGTTTGAGCGCGCCCGCAAAGTAATTCCTGGCGGCGTCAATTCACCCGTGCGCGCGTTTCGCGCTGTGGGCGGCACCCCCCGTTTTGTGAAGCGTGCTGAAGGCGCTTACTTCTGGGATGCCAACGGTAAAAAATACATCGACTACATCGGCTCATGGGGCCCCATGATTTTGGGTCACGGCCACCCAGCCGTGCTGGAAGCTGTGCAAAAAGCGGCCCTAGACGGTTTCTCTTTTGGCGCTCCTACCGAGCGCGAAGTGGAGCTGGTGGAAGCCTTGCTCAAGTTGGTGCCGTCCATGGACATGGTGCGCTTGGTCAGCTCGGGCACCGAAGCTGGCATGAGCGCATTGCGCTTGGCCCGTGGTGCCACTGGCCGCAGCAAAATTATCAAGTTTGAAGGCTGCTACCACGGCCACGCCGATGCTTTGTTGGTCAAAGCCGGTTCTGGTTTGGCCACCTTTGGCAACCCCACCAGTGCAGGCGTACCGCCCGAAGTGGTGCAACACACCTTGGTGCTCGAGTACAACAACATTGAGCAGCTTGAAGACGCTTTCAAAATTCATGGCAGCGAATTGGCTTGCCTCATGATTGAGCCCATTGCCGGCAACATGAACTTTGTGCGCGCCAGTGTGCCGTTCATGAAACGCTGCCGCGAGTTGTGCAGCCAATACGGCGCCTTGTTGGTGTTTGACGAAGTCATGACCGGCTGCCGCGTGGCACTGGGCAGCGCGCAAAGCGTTTATGCCAAAAGCATTCCAGGTTTTGAGCCCGACATGACTGTCATGGGCAAAGTGATTGGTGGCGGCATGCCTTTGGCAGCCTTCGGTGGCAAGCGCGCCGTCATGGAACAACTGGCGCCTTTGGGCCCGGTCTACCAAGCTGGCACATTGAGTGGCAACCCTGTGGCCACCGCTTGCGGTTTGGCCACCTTAGCCGAAATTAGCAAGCCTGGTTTCTTTGATGCCTTGAGTGCTCGCACACGTTCACTAGTCGACGGTCTGTCGGCTGCTGCAGCGGCAGAAGGCGTGCCCTTTGCAGGCGACTGTGAAGGCGGTATGTTTGGCTTCTTCTTGTTGCCCACCTTGCCCAGCAACTATCCGCAAGTGATGAAAACCGATGGCAGCAAGTTCAACACTTTGTTCCACGGCTTGCTTGATCGCGGCGTGTACATTGCACCTGCGCTTTACGAAGCTGGCTTTGTAAGCGGCGCGCACACGGCGCAAGACATTGCCGATACTGTGAGTGCTGCGCGTGAGATTTTCAAAGCGCTTTAATCAGTGACGGAAATGACGCACGCCTGAGAACACCATGGCCACGCCGCGTTCATCGGCGGCGGCAATCACTTCAGGATCGCGCATGGAGCCTCCTGGCTGAATGATGCAATTGGCGCCAGCGTCGACCACCACGTCCAAGCCATCGCGGAATGGGAAGAACGCATCGCTGGCCACCACGGTATTTTGCAAGCTCAAGCCTGCATGGCCGGCTTTGATGCTGGCGATGCGTGCTGAATCCAAGCGGCTCATTTGACCGGCGCCCACGCCCATGGTCATGCCATTGGCGCAAAACACAATGGCATTGCTCTTGACGTACTTGGCCACTTTCCAAGCAAACAACAAATCTTGAAGTTGTGCAGGTGTGGGTTGCACTTTGGTGACCACTTTGAGGTCGGCCAATTGCAACTCGTGGTTGTCGGCAGTTTGAATGAGCAAACCAGAGCCCACGCGCTTGATGTCTTGCGCGTTGCGGCCTTGTTCAAAAGGCGTGCCACCTGCTTTGAATTCGGGCAAGGCAATTTGCAACACACGCACATTGGCTTTGGCTTTAAAAATTTCCAACGCCTCGGGCGAGTAGGCAGGCGCCATCAACACTTCCACAAACTGCTTGCTAATTTGCTGCGCGGCAGCAGCGTCAACAGTGCGGTTCAGCGCAATGATGCCGCCAAACGCAGAAGTTGGATCGGTTTGAAACGCTTTGCTGTAAGACTCGAGTGCATTGGCACCCACAGCCACACCGCAAGGATTGGCGTGCTTCACAATCACGCAAGCTGCCTCGGTAAAGCTCCTCACACATTCCCAAGCTGCATCGGCATCGGCAATGTTGTTATACGACAGTTCTTTGCCCTGCAATTGCACAGCCGTGACCAATGAGCCAGGGGCTGGATACAAGTCGCGATAAAAAGCGGCAGTTTGATGCGGGTTCTCGCCGTAGCGCAAGTCTTGCAATTTCACAAATCGGCCATTGGACTGCGCTGGGTATTCTGTGCGAGTGCCGTCTTCCAAGTTGTAAGAAGACAAGTAGTCGCTGATGGCGGCGTCGTAATTGCTGATGCGATTGAAGGCGGCCACAGACAAAGCAAACCGAGTTTTATCAGACACTTTGCCGTTAGCTTTGAGTTCTTCAATGACGGTAGCGTATTGCGATGCATCGGTGAGCACAGCCACGTCTTTCCAGTTCTTGGCCGCACTGCGCACCATGGCAGGACCACCAATGTCGATGTTCTCAATGGCGTCTTCTAAAGTGCAACCAGGCTTGGCCACGGTGGCTTCGAAGGGATACAAGTTGACAATGAGCAAATCGATGGTTTGAATGCCGTGTTCTTTCAAAGCGGCCATGTGCTCAGGTACATCGCGTCGCGCCAATAAGCCACCATGTACTTTGGGGTGCAAAGTTTTAACGCGGCCATCCAGCATTTCTGGAAACTCTGTCACTTGCGCCACCTCTGTCACGGGCAAACCTTGTTCGGCCAGCAGTTTGGCGGTGCCGCCGGTGGAAACCAACTCCACCTTCAGCGCATGCAGCGCTTGAGCAAGTTCGACGATGCCGGTTTTGTCAGAGACAGAAATCAGAGCTTTCATTATTTCACTTCAAAAGTTTGTGTTCTAAAAGTTTCTTGCGCAGTGTGTTGCGGTTCAGTCCTAGCCACTCCGCGGCGCGCGATTGGTTTTGGTCTGCACGTTGCATGACCACTTCTAACAGCGGCTTCTCCACCACATTGAGTACCATGTCATACATGCCATGCGGCTCTTCACCTCCCATGTCGCGAAAGTAATCGTTCAAACTGTCACGGATGCATTCGTCTATTTTTTTCTTGCTCATTCCATTGTCTCCAAAGCCATTTCAGCCTGATTGCCTGCAACAGCCACTGGCATGCGCTCCATGCGCGCTGCCATTTCCTCAAAAAAATCTGCCACGGCCCGAGATTGCAAATCGGCCGACTCCAATGTGTTCATGTAGTCTCTGAACAACTCACCGCCTGGTAAATCACGCACATACCAGCCAATGTGTTTGCGTGCAGAACGCACACCGGTAAGCTCACCATACAAAGCATAGTGGTCTTGCAAATGTTCTAACAAAGCTCGCTTGACCTCGGCCACCAAAGGCGGCGCCAAGTACTCGCCTGTTGCCAAGAAATGCACAATTTCACGGAAGATCCAAGGTCGCCCTTGAGCGGCGCGACCCACCATGAGCGCATCTGCACCTGTGTGCTTTAAAACTTGCAGGGCCTTCGCGGGTGAATCGATGTCGCCATTGGCCACCACTGGAATTTTGAGGGCCGCTTTGACGGCCGCCACCGTGTCGTATTCGGCAAAACCTTTGTAGCCTTGCTCGCGCGTGCGGCCATGTACGGTAACCATTTGGATGCCCACGCTTTCAAACGCCTTGGCCAATACCAATGCGTTTTTTTCGGTGTCGCACCAGCCGGTGCGCATTTTCAAAGTTACAGGCACACCCCGTGGCTCACAAGCGGCAACCACCGCCGATGCAATTTCGATGGCCAAAGTTTCGTTTTGCATGAGGGCAGACCCCGCCCATTTGTTGCAAACCTTTTTGGCGGGGCAACCCATGTTGATGTCAATGATTTGCGCGCCCTGATCGATGTTGTAGGCAGCGGCCTCGGCCATCATGGCGGCATCGGTGCCTGCAATCTGAACCGCAATGGGGCCGGGCTCACCATCGTGATTGGCTCGGCGCGACGTCTTTAAACTTTTCCACAAGTCTTTGCGCGATGTGACCATTTCGCTCACGGCATAGCCCGCACCAAACTGTCTGCACAATTGGCGAAATGGCCGATCTGTCACGCCCGCCATGGGCGCGACAAAAACAGCATTGGGTAAAACGTAAGGTCCGATTTGCATGGACAAGGCGAGAGGGAGGAAAAGTCGATCTGCTTAAAAAGGAGGCACGATTGTAATTGCTTAATTTTTCAGCAGGGGAATTATTTTGAAAGAATTTTTGAAAGAGTTTTTAAATACGCACCTTTAGCTACACTCTCAGGCAAATGGAAGCATGGCTCTCACCCCTTTTGGCTCAAATTTTGGCATGGTTGGCCTTGCCCGAACACGGTCTGTCAACCGTGTTCACCATTGCATTTATTTCGGCAACCTTGCTGCCCATGGGTTCAGAGCCGGCTGTTTTTGGTTTAGTCAAACTCAACCCTGATTTGTTTTGGGCGGCTATTTTGGTTGCCACTGCGGGCAATACGCTGGGCGGCATGCTGAGTTGGTGGATGGGCTACGGTGCACACCATGCCTTGGACAAAGTGCGCAGTCGCAAAAACCAGCCAAGCTCTGAAAGTACCAGCATCAGCGACAAAATGCATTGGCGCGCATTGAAGTGGCTAGAAAAGTTAGGCCCTAAAGCTTGCTTGTTGTCTTGGCTGCCCGGCGTGGGCGACCCCTTGTGCGCCGTGGCGGGATGGCTCAAGATGCCCCTGTTGGCCTGCACCATTTACATGGCGATTGGTAAATTTTTGCGGTATTTGCTAATGACAAGCTTGCTGTTGTGGGTGTTTTAAAGCGCATTTAACGCGCCCTAAAAACACATTAAAAAGTCTACCGAAACAACAACATGACGGCCACCACCGTCAAAAAGCCAAGCAAGGCTCGGCGAAAAGTCTCTTCACTCAAACGATGTCGAATTTTTCGACCCGTCAGCAATCCCACAAACATGGGGATGATGGCTAAAAAAGAATAGCCCACATCGTCTAAAGACATGCGGTCAAAATGCCACATGGCACCATACAGAGGCCATGCTGCATTCAAATAAATGACACTGATGCAGCCCACAAATTCATCGCGCTTCAGCTTCAAGGACATCAAGTAGCTGATCACAATGGGGCCCATCAGTGAAGATGCACCGCCAAGCAAGCCTGAGACCGTCCCCACCAAAGCACTGGCCGTTGCTTCTTTTTCTGTTGGAATATTGAAGCTTGGCTTGAAGGCCATGAGCACCACAGCCAAGATCAAGGCCAGCGCCAGCACCATGTTTAACTCGCGAACACTGAAAGACAAAGTCCAGTACACAGCCAGCACCGTCACGATGGCTTGCGTCAGCATAAGAGGCCAAAACCGCTTGAGACTGGACTTCAAGCTGCCTTCTTGCCACACCTGCCAAATGTTGGAAACCAAAACAGGCACCGAAACCAGCGCAATGGCTTGGGTGCTGCTGATAAATAGCGACATGACGGGCACCGCAAACAAAGGCAAGCCCACGCCCAAGGTCCCTTTGATCAAACCACCGCCTGCGATGGCAGCCGAACAGATCAAGACGATCAGCACCACGTCAGGGCCGAAATCAATTGGCATAGGGTGTGATAACTGAGTTAGCTGCTAAACAAGAAGTTCATCACATCGCCATCTTTGACCACGTATTCCTTGCCTTCAGCGCGCATTTTCCCAGCGTCTTTGGCACCTTGCTCGCCCTTGTAAGCGATGTAGTCGTCATAGGAAATAGTTTGGGCCCGGATGTAGCCTTTTTCAAAGTCGGTGTGAATCACACCCGCAGCTTGTGGGCCTGTATCGCCTACATGAATGGTCCAAGCGCGCACTTCTTTCACGCCAGCAGTGAAATAAGTTTGCAAGCCTAAGAGAGAGTAGGCAGAGCGAATCAAACGGTTGAGGCCAGGTTCTGTTTGTCCCAATTCTTCCAAGAACATCTGGCGATCTTCGTCTGACATTTCAGACATTTCTGCTTCTAGCTTGGCACAAATGGCCACCACGGGTGCATTTTGCGCCGCGGCATAGGCCTTCAATTTGTCGAGCAAGGGGTTGTTTTCAAAACCATCCTCGGCCACGTTGGCCACAAACATGGCAGGCTTGGCGGTGATCAAGAAAAACTGGCTGAGCAATGGGCGCTCTTCTTTGCTGAAATCGATGGTTCGAACAGGCTTGCCTTCGTTCAAGGCCGCTTGGCATTTTTCTAAAATGGCCACCAGCTTGATGGACTCTTTGTCGCCAGAGCGCGCCGTTTTTTGCACGCGGTGCAATCCTTTTTCAACGGCCGTGAGGTCGGCCAAGCACAGCTCGGTTTGAATCACTTCAATGTCGGAGATAGGGTCCACACGGCCCGCCACGTGAATCACGTTGTCGTCTTCAAAGCAACGAACCACATTGATAGTGGCATCGGTTTCGCGAATGTGGGCCAAAAATTTGTTGCCCAAGCCTTCGCCTGTGCTGGCACCGGCCACCAAGCCCGCAATGTCCACAAACTCCACAATGGCTGGCACGATGCGCTCGGGGGTGATGATGGCGGCCAATTCTTGCAGGCGGGCATCTGGCACTTCCACCACGCCCGTGTTGGGCTCAATGGTGCAAAAGGGATAGTTTTCGGCCGCAATGCCCGCTTTGGTCAGGGCGTTAAAAAGGGTGGACTTGCCAACGTTAGGCAGGCCCACAATGCCACATTTGAGGCTCATGGAAGACTTTCTTGGATTCTGCGAATAATCCGTGATTTTAAAGGGTGAGCGTGGTCTAATTTCCATCTATGTTGAAAGCCATTTCTCAAAATACCTTGAAGTGCTCACTTACCCCCCGGTCAGCCCCACCTGAACAAGGCTTACCCAACGCCTTCTACAATTGGACGCATGTCGACTTCCTTCACTCAATTTGATGTTTGCATTCGTGGTGCTGGCATCGTCGGGCGCAGCCTTGCCTTGATGCTGGCGTCACAAGGACAGCGGGTTGCACTGGTCAACCTGCATGCCTCCGCCAATGCGGGCTTGGGTCACAGCGACGTTCGGGCCTACGCCTTGAACATGGCAGCCAAACAACTCCTCACCGACTTGCGCTGCTGGCCTGAAGCTTCTGCCTGCACCCCCATTTTGAAAATGCACATTCAGGGTGATCAAGGTGGCAATCTGGAATTCAGCGCCGCACAGCAAGGTGTAGAAGCTTTGAATTGGATGGTGGATGTACCCAGCTTGGAAAACAATTTGCGCAAGGCCAGTGGTTTTCAGCCCCTCATTCAAGAAGTGACAGAAAGTGTATCGGCGCCCCTTACTGTCATTTGCGAAGGCCGCGCCAGTCAAACACGGGCAGAATTGGGCCTGGCATTTGATATCAAGCATTACGACCAACACGCCTTGGCCTGCCGCATTCGCACACAAGCACCCCACTCGCAAATGGCACGCCAATGGTTTCAAAAAACCCATGGCCCCGAAATTTTGGCCTTCTTGCCCATTGGCGGCGAAGCCAGCCATGAATGGGCGGTGGTTTGGTCTCTCACACCTGCGCGCGCACAAGCTTTGCTGAATGTCAGCGTTGACTCATTCCAGCTTCAATTGCAAGACGCCAGCCAAGGCAT
>JAJTGB010000142.1 GCA_021298995.1 Comamonadaceae bacterium
TTGCGCAGCATCGTCTACCACCACCGCCAATTGATAAGCCCACAAGCCATCAGCACGTTTCAACACAAAATCGCCCACGGTGTCCAAAACATTTTGCGATTGCGGACCCAGGCGTCTGTCATGCCAATGGATGTCGGGTTGGCCACGCAACGCGCTCCATTGGGCGACATTGAAACGCCAAGCTCTGGTGGCTTTGCCATGCAAGCCTTCTCTGCAAGTGCCCGGGTAAACGGCTGCTTTATGGCGTTCTAAACTCAGGCCCATCGCTCCTTGCTGATCTTCAATTTCTTTGCGGGTGCACCCACAAGGGTAGGCCAAGTTTTTATCGATCAGTTGCTGAAGCGCTTTCTCGTAAAGCGCATGCCGGTCGGATTGGTAAGCGACTTCCGCATCTGAATGTAGACCACACGCAGACAATTGATGAAGAATGTTGGCGGCTGCACCGGCAATGCAACGCGGCCCATCAATGTCTTCTATGCGCACCCACCACTCGCCCTGCATGGCCTTGGCATCTAGCCAGCTGGCAAGCGCTGCCACCAGTGAGCCTGCGTGCAATTCACCCGTGGGTGAGGGTGCAAATCTTCCTCGACTCATCCCAAATCAAAGTGCAGCCAGCGCCAATTCCAAGCCAGAAACAAAAGCATCTTCAACGCGGTGACCGAGACACCAGTCGCCGCACAAACCAATGCCTTGTTTTTGGCTCAGCATGTGCGAAGCGCCAAGTGGCTGCAGTGTTTTGGCATAGCGCCAGCGGTGCACGGCGGAATGCGCGGGTGTGGCGCGGATGCCCGTGATTTCAGAAAATGCTTTGAGCAATTTGGCTTCAACGCGCTCTGGTGCGTCTTCCAAATGTTCTTGTGACCACGCAGCGCTGGCCTGGATGGTCCAGCGTTCAATGAGGTCGCGACCAGGCTTGGAAGATTCGCGCGCCAACCAAGCAACACGGTGGTGCACGCTTCTGGCGGCATTCCACTGTGGGCCTAAGGTAATGAGCCCTGGTTGTGCAGCATTGGGAAAGGCCACCATGAGCGTCCAGCAAGGTGCTACTTGAACTTTGGTCAGCGCTTCAGCGTTTTCCAATTTGATTTTGGAGTTGCGCAGCAAGTCAATGGCTTGATCGGAGGGTACGGCCAACAGCACTTGGTCAAAGCCACTGAATACCGATTGGGCGCCTTCGGGTTCTTCGCTGTGCAACTGCCAGAGTTCGGGATGCAAGGTGTCACGTTCAATTTTGATCACCTTGGACTGAAAGTGGAGGGTGTCGTTTTGCACCAAGGGCTGGGCCCAAGCTTTGACCAAAGCGTTCATGCCTGGCGTGGCCACCCAATGTTTGTCTTGCGTGTGGCGAGCCGCTTCAACCAAACGACCCATGGCGTCAAGCACTCGCACTGCATTGGCGCTCCAGGGTTTGCAAATGTTGGGCGTGGTGGCCAAGGCTTGCGCAAAGCGATCATCGCGCACCGTGAAATATTGGGCGCCATGATCGAAATTGCCAAAGCTGGTGGCGCGTGTAGACATGCGGCCACTGGTGCCTCTGCTTTTTTCAAAGACGGTGACGCGGTGGCCTGCTTGCATAAGGGTGCGAGCGCAAGCTATGCCCGCCATGCCCGCCCCAATGATGGCGAAATTTTGAACAGGCTTTGTCTGAGTTTTTGTCTGAGTGTTTGTTTTGGTCATGGGGCTACTCTACACGCGATGATGGGGTTGGAGCAATGCCTGTTTGGTTCTGTCTTGACTCAACTGAGACAGCCACCAACTCAAGGCGTGGCCCAGACTTTTGCCATGGGGATTGCGCCACGCAAATTCAACCTGGCTAATGCGCTGGACTCGGCTCACTTTTTTGGCAACCAATCGGCCACTCTCCAAATAGGGCTTGGCCATGCTTTCAGGCAAAAAACCGCCGCCAAGGCCTCGCAGTTGTGCTTCCAACTTGGTGGGCATGTCTGGCACCGTCAAGACGTCTTGACCGCCCAAAAGCCCAATCGTGACGCCTTCACCGCGAGGTACCGAATCGGCCACAGCCACTGCGCGGTGTTGTTGAATGACGGCATCACTCAAGGGCTCAGGCGCCGTGGCCAAGGGATGGTGAGGTGCCACGGCATAAACAAACGCAATTTGTCCAAGACTCTCATGCAAGAGCTCTGGTTGGCTGGAGGCCGTCAGAAACACCCCAATGGCCAAATCGGCTTGACCCGATTTGAGAGCCGCCAAGGTGCCCGACAGGGTTTCATAGCGAATGCGCATTCGAGTGGGTGGGTTCAGGGCCAGGAAGGCATCGCAAATCTCCATGACGACCGACCGGGAGATGATGCTGTCCACCGCCACCGTCAGGACCGACTCCCAGCCCGTGGCCACGCGCTTCACGCGGTTGGCCAAAGCATCCACATCTTGAAGGAGTCGTTTGGCTTCTCTGAGCAACTCTTTGCCAGCTTCGGTGGGTTTGGCTTGCCGGCTGCTGCGGTCGAACAGCAAGACGTCTAGGGCATCTTCAATTTGCCGGATTCGGTAGGTGAGGGCGCTGGGGACCAAGCCTCGTTGCCTGGCTGCTGCTGCAAAGCTGCCAGTCTCCTCGATGGCCAGCAGCATGCTGAGGGCGTCGGGCGTGAGCAGGTCGCGAGAAGAAGCTGCCATGATGATATTCAAATAATTTGAATGATAACTACAAAATATGATGTTTTTATTGAAACTATTGGAATATAAAGTACGGCCATCGAATGTTTCAAAGTAGAGGTTCCAATTGATTCAAATCCGCCGTTCCGCAGAACGTGGCTATGCCGACCATGGCTGGCTCAAGTCCTTCCACAGTTTTTCATTTGCCGGCTATTACGACCCGGCTTTCATGGGTTGGGGCAATTTGCGCGTCATCAACGAAGACCGCATTGCACCCGGCACCGGCTTTGGCACCCATGGCCACAAGGACATGGAAATCATCAGCTATGTGTTGTCGGGCAACTTGGCGCACAAAGACAGCATGGGCAACGTCAAAGGCATTCCACCAGGAGATATTCAGCGAATGAGCGCTGGCAAGGGTGTGATGCACAGCGAGTTCAACCATGCCGAAGGTCAGAGCACGCACTTTTTTCAAATTTGGATTGAGCCCAATGTGATGGGTATTGCCCCCAGTTATGAACAAAAGACGGTGCCAGCGGCCACCAAACGCGGTGCCTTGAAAGTGGTGGCATCGCCCCAAGGTGAAGGCGATGCCGTGCAAATTTCTGCAGACGCCACTTTGTATGCGGGATTGTTAGATGGCTCTGAACAAGCTGACCTGACTTTGAACCCTGCGCGCAAAGCCTATGTGCACCTCATTCGCGGTGAATTGCAGGTGAACGGACAGGCTTTGAAAGGCGGCGATGCAGCCCTCATTCAAGCTGAATCGAATCTTGAACTGACGCACGGCAAGGATGCCGAGGTCTTGGTTTTTGACTTGGCCTCTTAATTTTCAAACACACTTTTTTAATTTCTACAGGAGAATTTTCATGGCTCAAACAGTCGTTATTTATCACTCAGGATATGGTCACACACAGCGCGTGGCGCAATTTGTGGCACAAGGCGCCAACGCCGCTTTGATCGCCATCGATGCAGATGGCAACATCACCGATGCCGACTGGGCTGCTTTGGACGCCGCTGACGCCATCATCTTTGGCTCACCCACCTACATGGGCATGGCTTCTTGGCAGTTCAAGAAATTTGCCGATGCCTCTTCTAAGCGTTGGTTCACCAGTGCGTGGAAAGACAAAGTGGCCGGCGGCTTCACCATTTCTGCCAGCCCCAGTGGCGACAAGCTGTCTACGCTTCAGTACTTCATCACCTTGGCCATGCAACAAGCCATGGTGTGGGTGGGTCAGCCTGCCATGAACGATGGCACGACCAACCGCATTGGCTCTAACTCTGGCTTGATGGCCCAAGTGGGTCCTACCAGCCCGGCAGAAGACATTCCACAAGGCGACTTGGACACAGCCAAAGCTTACGGTGCGCGTGTGGCAGCGATGGCCGCTAAACTGCGCGCTTGATAGACAGAAGCCCTTCTCAGGGCTTCACTGTTTCTAAAGAGACATCGACGGCGCGGCGTTCGTCAAACACAAAACAACCGCCGTCGTAGTGCGAGCCATCGGTCTCTTCAAAGTATTTCAAGATGCCACCCTCTAACTGGTAGGTGTGGGGCAGGCCGTTTTGTTGCATGAAGATGGCGGCTTTTTCACAGCGAATGCCGCCGGTGCAAAAGCTGATGATGGTTTTGTCTTGAAGCTCTTCTTTGTGCGCCCGCAAAGCATCGGGAAACTCTGTGAACTTGGTCAAGCGCCAGTCGATGGCACCCTTGAAAGTGCCTTCGGCCACTTCATAATCGTTGCGCGTGTCCAAAATAACCACGGGCCGCCCGTTGTCGTCAAAGCCTTGGTCTAGCCAGCGTTTGGCGGTGGCAGGGCTGACAGCTGGCGCACGGCCTTCGGCCGGCCGAATGGTGGGGTGGTTCATGCGAATGATTTCGCCCTTCACCTTGACCAGCATTTTTTTAAATGGCACCGTATCCGACCAACTTTCTTTGGGGTGGATGTCGGAAAACCTTGGATCTGTCTGGAGTTCAGCCACAAAACCTCGTACAGCCTCGGCGGGGCCTGCCAAAAATAAATTAATGCCTTCCTCGGCCAGCAAAATCGTGCCTTTCAGGTCGCGCGCCTTGCAGCGTTCTAAGAGCAAAGGACGCAGTTCTGCCGCATCG
>JAJTGB010000143.1 GCA_021298995.1 Comamonadaceae bacterium
AAGTCAGCATCACTTAGATAACGGCGTTGACCTAATTACGAAAGAAGGCTTTAAGTGTGTTGGGGCTTTGTTAGTTGGAAATTCCGTAAAGGAAATATCACGTTACGCGGCAAAAGTATCTGCAGATTTAATCGTCATTGGCCATAAGCATCACGACAGTATCTTTGGACGCTGGTGGGCGAGATCAACCACTTCAAATTTAGTAGAAGAATCACCTTGTAACGTATTGATTGTTATCACGTAAAGAGCACTGAGTTAAGAACACTATCCGGTTGGGCCATTTTTTATAAGCACTTACCCAGAGCAGATGTCTCCTATCAATTCAAAAGCGCTGCCGGTACTGAGAAAGTGCACATCACCTCAGCGGGTGAAAATTTCAGGTTGGATGTCAATGCAGGCAAAAACTCCATGGCCGCAAAAATGGCCTGCATTGAACTCGAGAATCAACTTTCATTTATTGCGCTTACTGGCTAAGCTACATGATCAGCGTCAATTTGCTGTTTGATCGCTTTTTTGCAATTCTCAAACATACGCCAGCCAGCGGCCAAGCCCAATCACAGTAGACCATCCCGCCAAAGATACTATCGCCTGGACCTTCGTAATAGCATTAATTCCAGAGCGCATGTGCAAAACTGCAGCGTTACTAAGCAATAAAAAAATCAAACACATCTTGATCACGAACAATCTTGAGCCGATAAGATCTGCTGCATGGGTAATAAACATCATCGATCCCGTCAGTACCGCTAAGGTAAATCCAAACATACTGACCGATATACCTAAGCGCGATATTGCTTTGAAATCTATATTGGGACATACACCCAATAGCCTTAGATCCATTAAAACCACACTACCAAACAACATCCCAATGCCGCAAATATGCAAAGACTCGACTGTTGGGTAAAGCCACAAAGAGTATTTCATGGCTTGGACCAGCCAGAAATCATTTAAGAAATTTAGGGACTCACCCATCAGCGCAATTCAATGGCCTTGCCGTTGACAATAATGCGCTCTGCTCTGAGTTCATTGGGTTTGGAGCGATTGATATAACCCTCAACAACTACCTGCGCACCCACTGCAATACTTGCAGGCGTTAAACCTCTGTTTTCCATCCGAAAAGGAGGAGCCAGCACTGCAGTCAACGTTCTTTCGCCCAAAGAAAGTGTGATGAATCCATGTGGATGCTCGTATCCACTTTGCGTCACTGCGCCAGAGAACTTTACTAAATTAGTTTGGTCATATTCTGACCAACCATGGTGCGCCATGGCCTGAAGGTAGACGCTGCAAAGCAAAAAAGAGAAGAACCTTTTCACGTTTTTGTACATAGAAGATAAAGCTTTCAAAAATTTATTGTATTGTCCGTGCAGGCAATAACCCCATGGCCGCGCAAATGGCCTGCATTGAACTGAAGAAACCTCACTAGGACAATATCTGATTTCGCTTCCATAGGCGATAACAAGTTTCTCGACGGCGTGAATTTTTATGTCAAAGGTGTCGATGGCAAAGTGCCAAGCGGCGATAAGAAATAACCCCTCAGTCCTCTGACCAAGCTGGCGCCGTGCAGGTTTTTTTTCGTCGCTCATTTAAACTGTTGCCAACAAAAAGGAGACTCTATGAAAAAACGTTCGCTGATTGCTGCATCTTTGAGCTTGGCAAGTCTTTGCTCATTACTACCTATCCAAGGACTAGCGCAAGCCTTTCCGTCCAAACCAATCCGTATCATCGTTCCCTTTACGCCGGGCTCGGCCACCGACACCATGGGCCGGATCATCTCTGAGCGCCTCTCTGTCGCTTTAGGTCAGCCTGTCACCATTGAAAACCGGGCTGGCGCAGGTGGCACCATTGGCATGAATGTGGTGGCCAAAGCACCGCCGGATGGCTACACCCTGGGCGTAATTTCATCAGGCCACGTGGTCAACCCGGTGCTCTATGCAAGTATTCCCTATGACACCCTGAAGGACTTTGCCGGGGTTTCACCCTTGGCCAGCCTGCCTTCTGCGCTGGTGGTAGCGCCATCGCTGGGCATTCGTAATGTGCGTGATTTGGTTGCTTCGGCCAAAGCCAAGCCCGGCACCTTCAACTACGCAACGGCCGGCGTCGGCAGCGGGGCTCACATCAGCGCTGAAAAATTCCGAATGGCTACCGGCATTGATGCCTTGCATGTGCCATTCAGAGGCTCACCAGAATCACTGACTGAGACCATGGGAGGACGCACACAGTTCACTTGGACGCCTCTTTCTACCGCATCAGGTCTAGTCAAGGAGGGCAAACTTCTGGCACTGGCTGTAAGTACACCCAAACGCGTGGCTGCATTCCCGGATGTTCCCACCATTGCAGAGGCCGGCTTTCCCAAAGGTGAATTCAATTTCTGGGTGGGTCTGCTGGCCCCCGCTGGAACGCCCAAAGAAATCGTAGCTCGCTTAAACGACGAAATCAACAAGGCGCTTGCAACATCCGAAATAAAAGAGCGTTTAGCCAAACTCGGTGCCGAGCCAATGGAAATGAACCCGGCTCAGTTCGACACATTTTTACGTGATGAGTACAACTTGTTAGGTGACGTCATGCGCGCCTCTGGTGCCAAACCTCAGTAAATTTAATAACAAACTTCCCCTTGCTGAAAAACACGGGGAAGCCTCCCCTCATGGTACATACTGAAGACACTATTTACAGTTTGTACCGATCTCATCGTTAACAACTTGGTCCCAAATGGATTAGGTCCAGGTTCGATAGGTCAACTGTCCATGTCGAATTAACCCAGATAGCATTGCGTAAAGCTTACTTGCAACAGAAGTAATTGCGTGTGTTTTGTGTTTTAAGTGAGGTTTTCTGATGCGCCTAATATCTAGAAGAAACTTAACCTGGCTGGCCCCATGAGCGCGGTGGGTCGTGGCATTCGGTTTGGGGTGATCGGCATCGATCACCGCCATATCTATGACTTGATCCAAGGCCTGTTGGATGTGGGGGCCACATGTGCCGGCTATGTGGAGCACACCAGCGACCCCAAGGTTTTGGCTGGCTTGCAAGAACGCTTTGCGAAGTTGCCAGCGTTGGCGCGCCCAGAGGTTCTATTAGAAGACCCGCAAATTGACCTGATCGTTTGCGCCGCCATACCTGCCCAGCGTGCCGATATCGCCATCGCCGCTATGCGCCATGGCAAAGATGTGCTGGTGGACAAACCCGGCGTGACCACAGCGGAGCAATTGCTGCGGGTGCAAGAAGTGGCGGCCCAAACGGGTCGTATATTCTCGATTTGCTTTTCGGAGCGGCACATCGTGCCGGCCGTTCAAGAAGCTTTGAAAATGGTGCGCGCCGGTGCCATTGGCACGCCCATCCAAACCCTGGGCATGGGACCGCACCGATTGAATGCCGCCATTCGACCCGATTGGTTTTTCGAGGCATCCCAATTTGGTGGCATCTTGGTTGACATTGCCTCCCACCAAATCGATCAATTTTTGGCCTTTACCGACAGCACCGATGCCCAAGTGGTACACAGCCATGTGGGGCATTACGGCGATCAACTGCCCCACCCAGAGTTTGAAAATTTTGGCGAAATCATTTTGCAAACGCCGACCCACCGGGGTTATGTGCGGGTCGATTGGTTCACCCCCGATGGCCTTCCAACATGGGGGGACGGCCGCTTGTTTGTGCTGGGTACCAAAGGCAGCATAGAAATCCGCAAGTACATCGACATCGAAGGGCGGGCTGGCACCAACCACCTGTTTTTGGCCGATGGACAAGGCACACGACACATCGATTGCAGCGCCCAGCCTTTGGACTTTTTTCAACAGTTCGTAGCTGATGTCGCAGAGCGCAGTGAAACCTGCATGACCCAAGCCCATGTTTTCAAGGTGTGTGAATTGGCCTTGCAGGCACAGTCGTTGGCGATGAAACGAAAGGCGTTGTCATGAAGCCCATGGGCATGGCGTTGGTGGGTATTGGCCCGGGTGCGGTGCCGCACCTGCTGAGCTTGAACGATTTGCGCGCCGAGGTTGATTTGCGCTGGGCCATCACCCGCCGACCCGAAGCCGCCCAGATGGGACCTTTTCAAGGTCACCTACAACCCAGCAGCGATTTTCAAGCCATGCTGGGCGACCCGGATGTGCAAGCGGTGATCATTGCCACACCGGCCGCCACGCATTTAGAGATGGCCCAAGCCTGTTTGATCCATGGCAAACATGTGTTGCTGGAAAAGCCTTTGGATGTGTCGCTGACGCGGGCAAAAACCATTGTCGATCTGGCCCAGCAGCACCAACGCCAACTCGGTGTGGTGCTGCAGCACCGATTCCGCCCTGGGGTGGAGCGCTTGCAAACGCTGCTCGACCAACACGGCTTGGGCACTGTGCAAGCGGCATCGGTCAGCATCCCCTGGTGGCGGCCGCAAAGCTATTACGACCAAGCCGGTCGCGGCACCCTGGCACGCGATGGGGGCGGGGTGCTCATCACCCAAGCCATCCACAGCCTGGATGTGTTTCGCGCCTTGGTGGGCGTGCGCCGCGTGGTGGCGGCGCAGGCCAGTCGCACCCGCGTGCACCGCATGGAAACCGAAGACCATGTTCAAGCCCTGTTGGAACTGGGCCAGGGCTCACCGGGTCGCTTGATGGCCACCACCGCGCATTACCCCGGCGGCACCGAATGCATCGAGGTGATCGGCACCCTGGGCACTGCGGTGCTGAGCGGCGGCGATTTGCGGGTGAACTTCATC
>JAJTGB010000022.1 GCA_021298995.1 Comamonadaceae bacterium
ACCGAAAAGCCAAACAACAACGCGGCTTCACTTTGATTGAGTTGATGGTGGTTCTGGCCATCATTGGCATCTTGGCTGCCTTGGTGGTGCCCAATGTTTTAGGCCGAGCCGACGATGCGCGCGTGACTGCCGCCCGAACCGATGTGGGCAATTTGACGCAAGCCCTCAAACTCTACAAGCTAGACAACCAGCGCTTTCCCACTGCCGAGCAAGGCCTACAAGCCTTGGTGGTCAGACCCTCTGCCGAGCCTGTGCCCAGCAATTGGAAAAGCTACTTGGACAAACTTCCTGCCGATCCTTGGGGCCGGCCCTACCAATACCTCAATCCCGGCCTGAAAGGCGAAGTGGATGTGATGTCTTGGGGCGCTGATGGCAAGTCGGGCGGCGATGGGGCCAATGCGGACATTGGCAGCTGGCAATAAAATCTATGCGCGCATCTCCCGGCTTCACCTTGATCGAGCTGTTGGTGGTGATTGCCCTGATTGCCATTGGCACTGCGGCTGTCAGCTTTAGTTTGCGTGATTCAGCCCAAACTGTGCTCGAGCGAGATGCCGAGCGATTGGCCGCCTTGTTTGAATCGGCCAGAGCCAGATCCAGAGCCAGTGGCATGCCCGTGAAGTGGTACCCGCAAACCACCGACAACAACTCCAGTGGTTTTGTGTTTGATGGTTTGCCCACCCACACCCTGCCAGGCAAATGGCTCTCGCCGCAAATTCAAGTTGCGCCCAACAGCTTGGTCATCTTGGGGCCCGACCCCATCATTGGACCGCAAAGCGTGCAATTGCGAATGCGCGATTCTCAGCTGTGGGTGAGTACCGACGGGCTCAAACCATTTGCAGTCAGGCGAGCCGCGCCGTGAATGTCAAATCGAGCCCTGTGCGCCAAAAGCCAAAAGCCAACAGCGGCTTCACACTCATTGAAGTCTTGGTCGCTTTGGGCATTGTGGCCATCGCCCTCATGGCTGGTTTGCGCTCGACCGATGCACTCAGCAAAAATGCTGCGCGCCAATCGACACAATGGCTAGCCCAAATGTGTGCGGAGAACGAGTTCAGCCGTCTTCGACTATCGAGGCAAGTGCCTCCCGTTGGTGAGAGCAGCACCAGCTGTTTGCAGGCTGGCCTGGAGCTGCAAGTCAATTTAACGGTGCAAGTCACACCCAACCCCGGTTTCAGACGCGTGGATGCCAGGGTGGTTCAGCGCAGCGGATCAGACAGCACGCCCTTGCTGCAGTTGTCGACCGTGATGGGGCGAAATTGATGCGCCGTACTGACTCCAAAGCCCACACCCACCCCATGGCTGGATTTACCTTGATTGAGGTGTTGGTGGCCAGCGCCATCTTGGCGCTGATGGCGCTCATTTCTTGGCGTGGGTTGGAGGGCATGTCCAAAGCGCAAGAGGCGCTGCAAACACGCAGCGATGCCAATCAAACTTGGCAAGTGGGTTTAGCCCAATGGCGGGCCGATCTTGACAACATGGTGAGCTTGCCAAACATCCCCGCACTTGATTGGGATGGTCGTGTGCTGCGCATCACGCGCCAGCATTCGCAAGATCCGCAAGCAGGCATGCAAGTGGTGGCATGGACCTTGGGCAATGGTCAGTGGACGCGATGGCAATCCGCGCCTCTCACGCAACGCGATGTGTGGGCCCAAGCTTGGAACCAAGCGCAAATTTGGGGCGAGTCGGCGGGACAACCCCTGCCCAACAATGCCAATGAAGTAGTGATTCATGCCATTCGAAGCTGGCAAATTTATTACCACCGAGACGGTGCGTGGAGCAACCCACTATCGAGCGCGGGCAACAACTCAGCGCTGAACCCGATGAACATCTCGGCGGCCTTGCCAGAAGGCATCCGTTTGGTCATTGATTTGGCTGAGAGCGCCCAAGTGCAAGGCAAGCTGACCTTGGACTGGGTTCGCCCCACCTTCACGGTGAACAAACAATGAGCGGGCCGAGCATGACCGCCAGCAAGCATGCTCAGCGCGGCGCAGCCTTGATCAGCGCCATGCTGGTGGTGACCTTGGTGGCCACATTGGCCAGTGTGGCTTTGTGGCAGCAATGGAAACATGTGGAAGTGGAGAGTGCAGAACGGCACAGGGTGCAGGCATCTTTGTTGTTGAACGGCGCTTTAGATTGGTCTCGGCTGATTTTGAGAGAAGATTCTTTGGCCAGGGGGGGTGCGGGCAGCAGCAACAGTGGCGGTGGCGCTGGCGGCCAAGCCAATCCAAGCACCGATCACTTGGCAGAGCCTTGGGCCTTGCCCCTCAAAGAAGCCAAGCTTTCCACCTTTCTGGCCCAAGATCAACAACTGCGCGAGGGCGATCCTGAGGTCTTTTTGTCAGGCCAAATGACCGATGCGCAAAGTCGCATCAATTTGACCAATTGGACAGAGGGCAACGACAGCAAAGGCAACACTCAGCTCAATGAGACCATGCAAATTGCGCTGGTTCGACTGTTCAAAGTATTGGACCTGCCTCTGATTGAGCTTGAACGCTTGGGCCAAGCTTGGCGAGCAGCGTCTCAAGCCGCCAAGCTGGCAAAGCCCGAAGTGGGGCAAGCCTTGGCCAACACCGCACCAGGTACAGCCCTGCTTCCTCAGCAAATCACGCAGCTTCAGTGGCTCGGGGTCAGCCGTGAAACGGTGCAGCGACTCGCCCCCTTTGTGACCATCTTGCCGCAAGCCACACCGGTCAACTTGAACACAGCAAGCTCAGAGGTGATTTATGCCATGGTACTGGGTTTGGATCTGGCCACTGCGCAGCAGTTTGTGCAACAACGCTCGCGCTCGCACTTTGGCAATTTGTCAGAGGCTGGCAAGGCCTTGGGCGGGAAAACACTGGAGGCGCGTTGGTTTGCCGTGGGATCGCGATTTTTTGAAGTCTGGGGCCGATTGCGCATGGAAGACCGCACACACGAAGAAACCGCTTTGCTTTTTCGAGATACAGGAAATGTGACATTTGTGTGGCGGCAAAAAATTGCGGGAATTCTCCCCCCACCAAACCAGCAGTCGCTTCTACAATCAAGTCAGCCATGAGTACTCAAATTTTCACGCTGCCGCTTCGCCCTCAAAGTGGCGCAGCTTACCCTCAGACCGTCTTGTCCTCACAAGCGGCTGGTGCGCGCGACAAAGAAATTTGGGCCTTGGTTCCCGCAGAAGCCATTTCTTGGCACCGGGTCAATTTGCCCGCAGGCCTGCAAAAACAATCCAATCGATTGGCGGTGGCACTTCAAAGCCTGATGGAAGAGCGTCTCTTAGATGAACCAGAGCTCTTGCATTTGGCATTGCAACCTGATTGGGAAGCCAATGCACCGGCTTGGCTTGCAGCTTGCAACAAAGCCTGGCTCCAACAACATTTGACACAACTACAAACCATGGGTCATGTGGTCCATCGCATCGTGCCTGAGTGGGTGCCCAACACTCAAGCTGGCGGCGTATCCGCTTGGATCAGCGGTGTACCGGAAGATGCATGGTTATGGGTCAGTGACACGCAAGGCGCATGGCGCTTGCCGCTTGAGGCTGGCATCCGTTTTTGGATTGAAAAGTTCAAGTCGGCGGCAAGCCAACAAGACATCCCCAGCCAATTGCTCATTCAAGCAGACCCTGCTGTGGCAGATCTGGCACAAAAAGCCTTGCGCCAAATGCAGGCCAATGCGCCCACAGACACAGCAGACCGCCTCTCGTCATGGCGTGTTGAAGTGGCCACAGGTACAAGCCGCTATGCGCAAGCTGCCGCCACCCAATGGGATTTGGCGCAGTTTGAATTTGCAGCGCATGGTTCTGCGCGCTGGCTTCAAAAAGCCAAGCGCATCTGGCAAACCTTTGCCAACAGCCCTGCTTGGAAAGCCGCCCGCTGGAGCCTTGCCTTGTTGGTTTTGGCACAGCTCATTGGCTTGAACGTGGCCGCTTGGCAACTCAATGCACAAGCCCAACTGCAACGCGATTTGCAAAACAACATCCTCACCCAAAGTTTTCCCCATGTCACGGTGGTAGATGCTCCCTTGCAAATGGCCAAAGAAATTGAGCGCTTGCAGCGCAATTCAGGCGCCCTTTCACCGCGCGATTTGGAATGGGTCTTGCTGGCCGTGGGGGCTGCTTTGCCAGCGGGCCAATTGATTTCCAATTTGGATTTTCAAGTTCAAGGCAATGGCGAAACTCGGCTGCAAGGCTTGCAGTTGTCTGAATCGCAAGCGAAGGACTTTGCACAAGCACTGCGCAAGCAAGGGCTAGACGCTCAAACCAACGACGGGAAATGGCGCATCGTGAGCCTGAGGACCAGCCTGTGAGCATGAAATTTCTAAGCAGCCTGCAAAGCATGCCTCCCAAAGACCGCCAGCGTCTTTTGGCTTTGGGCTTGGTGTTGGTCGCCCTCATGCTTTGGACATGGCAAATCTCACCCGCTTTGAAAACCTTGCGCGACATGCCTGCCCAGTTGGCACAACTGCAAGACCAAACTCAAAAATTAAAACTCATGCAAGCGCAAGCGCAAGCTTTGCAAAAGTCGCCGCGCGTTCAAGCCAAGGACGCGCGCACGCTGCTGCAAAAAGTAGCCACAGACAATTTAGACAACGGCGCGCGACTCAACATTGAAGGCACGCGTGCCATGCTCACACTCAGCCGTGTTTCTGCAGAATCTCTGGCTCAGTTTTTGGCATTGGCTCGAACACAAGCGCAAGCCTTGCCCATTGAAGCGCAACTTCAAAAATTCTCAGATGCAGGCGCAACCAAAACAAATACCCCCGCCGATCTTTGGCGCGGCACGCTTATTTTGAGTTTGCCAGGCGGATAAACATGGCCAGCTTGCGCTCTTCCCCCATTCAAAGCACTTGGTCTTGGGCCTTGGTGGGTGTTGTGCTGGGGGCTGTATGGGCCTTGCTGGTTCATTTGCCAGCACAGTGGCTGGCACAAGTGGTGTCCCAAGCCACCCAACAACAAGTGCAAATTCAAGAGGCGCAGGGTTCTGTTTGGCAGGGCTCGGGCAAGTTGGTTTTAACCGGCGGCGAAGGCAGTCGAGATGCCTTGGCATTGCCTGGCCGCATCCAATGGCACACGGCCTTGGCCTTCCATGGCTTTCAATGGCCACAATTCGTTTTCAATTTGAATGCGGCTTGTTGCATGACCCAAACGGTTCAACTGTCACTTCAAGTGGCCGAGCGTATGGGCATCTGGCAATTGAAAGTCAACGACCACCGCTCGCAATGGCCTGCGCATTTGCTCAGTGGTTTGGGTGCGCCTTGGAACACGCTGCAGCCAGAAGGCAACTTGGTTCTAGAAACCAAGCAATTGCAAGTGCAATTTCAAACAACAAAAACTTGGCTACAAGGCGGCTTGACGCTCACCGCAGAGAACATGTCCTCCAAGCTGAGCACCCTGCAGCCCATGGGCACCTATCAAATTCAGTTGGGTGGCAGTGCATCTCCCCATCTCATGCCCTCATTGACCTTGAGCACCCAATCTGGCAGCTTGCTGCTCAGTGGACAAGGTCAGTGGCAAGGCTCAAAACTTCAATTTCGAGGCGAAGCCTCTGCGGTGCCTGAGCACGCAGAAGCTTTGTCAAATTTGCTAAATATCATTGGACGTCGCCAAGGGGCGCGCAGCTTGCTTTCACTGGGTTGAACATCATGGCTTTACGACAATCTTCTTTCAAAAATTTGCCGCAGCGCCAGCGCTTGGCAACTTGGCTGATGGGGCTGTGCCTCATTTATGGCATCGGTTTGCCTTTGCTGCTAAGCCCCAGCCAAGCACAAGCACAAGCACAGACGCCCAAGCCCACCAAAAAATCCAATGCTCCCAGCAAGCAGGCACCCGAACCCGTCACCTTGAATTTCAACAATGCAGAAATCGATGCTGTGGCCAAAACTTTGGCCACCTTGTCTGGCCACAATGTGGTGGTCGACCCCCGCGTCAAAGGCACTATTAACCTCACCAGCAATGTCCCTGTAGCGCCATCACAAGCGCTTCGCCTGTTTGCAGCCCAGTTGCGCACGCAAGGTTTTGCGCTGGTTGAATCAGCAGGTTTGTATTTGGTGGTGCCCGAGGCCGATGCCAAATTGCAAAGTGGGGGTGTATCGGCCGGCACAGTGCCCACTTCCAACGGTCAGATCGTCACCCAAATTTTTCAGCTCAATCACGAAAACGCCAACAATTTGGTGCCCATTCTGCGGCCGCTCATCAGCCCCAACAACACCGTCAACGTCAATCCTGGCACCAATGCTCTGGTGATCACAGACTATGCCGACAACTTGCAGCGCTTGGGTCGCATCATTGCGGCCTTAGATGTGGCCAACGCCACAGGTGTTGAAGTGATTGCCTTGAAACATGCTTTGGCCACCGATGTAGTGCCCATGCTTCAGCGCTTGCTAGATTCGGGGGCCGCCAGTGGCGCAGCGCCTGCACCGGGGCAGTCAGACACGGCGCTCAAAACCACCGTCATGGCCGAAGCTCGCAGCAACTCCCTCATTGTGCGGGCTGCCAATGCAGCACGCATGGCCTTGGCCAGATCCTTGGTTGTTCAGCTCGACCAACCCGCCGCCTCAGGGCCCAATGCGGCCAGCGGCAACATTCACGTGGTGTATTTGAAAAACGCAGACGCTACCAAATTGGCAGCCACTTTGCGCGCAGCTCTCAGTGCACAAAGCGGCCCCGGTTCAAGCAACACCCCTGTCACCACCACCAGCATGCCCAACAACCCCGGCACCTCTGCCAGTGGCGCCAACGCCAGCTTCGGTGCAACGGGTGGGCAAGTTTCTACGGGTGGACAAATCCAAGCAGACCCGTCTACCAACTCCCTCATCATCACAGCGCCAGAGCCGCAATACCGCCAACTGCGTGCAGTGATAGACAAGCTGGATGCCCGGCGTGCGCAAGTATTTGTCGAAAGTTTGATTGCCGAAGTGAGCGCCGAAAAAGCGGCTGAGTTTGGGGTGCAATGGCAAGGCCCTGTGGGCGGCAAAGGCGATACCAACATTGGCCTCTTGGGTACCAACTTCAAAGTGGGTGGCGCCAACCTCATCGCGCTGGCTGCGCAAGGTGCCAGTGGCAATGTAGCGCCCTCTTCGGGCTTGAACGTGGGTGTGGCGCACAACACCAATGGCACTTATGTGCTCGGATTTTTGGCGCGGTTTTTACAAACCACAGGCGATGGCAATGTGCTTTCAACACCTAACCTCTTAACCCTTGACAACGAAGAAGCCAAAATTGTCATTGGTCAGAATGTGCCGTTTGTGACGGGCCAGTACACCAACAACAATACCAACTCTGGTGCCGTCAATCCCTTCCAAACCATTGAGCGAAAAGATGTGGGCCTGACATTGCGCGTCAAACCCCAGATCAGTGAAAACGGCACTGTCAAATTGCAAATTTACCAAGAAGTGAGCCGACTGGACCCTGCATCCATCAACTCCTCCACCGGCTTGATCACCAACAAACGCTCCATTGAGTCCAGTGTGTTGGTGGAAGATGGCGCCATTGTGGTCTTGGGTGGCTTGTTACAAGACGACTATGGCAACAGCCAAGAACGTGTGCCGGGTTTGAGTGACGTACCCGTTTTTGGCAATTTATTCAGAGCCGAATCTCGCAGCCGCAAGAAGACCAACTTGATGGTCTTCCTCAGACCCGTGGTGGTTCGTGATGGCGCCGCCACTGGCGGACTTTCTTTGGACCGGTATGAGCAAATGCGCGGGGCGCAAACTCAAGCACAGCCCGGCACCAGCCCAGGTTTGCCCGCCATGGGCGCACCCATTTTGCCCGAGCCAACTCGCAAACCTTGATGGCCCATCGCTACCCACTCCCCTACGCATTTGCGCGCAGCCACCAACTCTTGTTGGAGGACGACGGTGCTCGACTAAGCTTGTGGCTTTGTCCGGAAAGCGGCGCCAATGCCATTTCGGAAGTCATGCGCAAATGGGGGCATGCAGAATTGTCTCTCGACATTGCGCATGAAGAGACAGCGCAGCTCAAGCAGCGCATCAGTCAAGTCTATGCTGCTCAATATGGCTCCGGCGAATCGAGTGCAGCGGCTGTGGTGAGTGAGGTGGAATCGGCCGCCGACTTGTCACGCATGATGCAAGAACTGCCTGCCGTAGAAGACTTGCTAGAAACCAGCGACGACGCACCCATCATTCGCATGCTCAACGCACTCCTCACGCAAGCTGCACGCGATGGTGCCAGCGACATTCACATTGAGCCTTACGAAAGACACTCGAGTGTGCGGTTTCGAGTGGATGGCAACTTGCGTGAAGTGGTGCAACCCAACCGCGCGCTTCATGCCGCCCTGATTTCGCGTTTGAAAATCATGGCCGAACTCGACATTGCCGAAAAACGTTTGCCGCAAGACGGTCGCATCAGTCTGCGCTTGGGTTCGCGCGCTGTGGATGTGCGGGTCTCAACCTTGCCAAGTGCGCACGGTGAGCGCGCCGTGTTGCGTTTGCTAGACAAATCGGAGAGCCGCCTGAGCATGGCCTCCGTGGGCATGCAAGGCGCTACCTTGCAGCGCTTTCAGCAGCTGGTCACTCAACCTCATGGCTTGATCTTGGTCACAGGACCCACGGGTTCTGGCAAAACCACCACGCTGTATGCCGCCCTGCAAAGCTTAGATGCCATGGGCAGCAACATCATGACGGTGGAAGACCCTATCGAGTACGAGTTGGCAGGTGTGGGGCAAACCCAGGTCAATGCCAAGATCGATTTGACCTTTGCCAAAGCCTTGCGCGCTATTCTTCGTCAAGACCCCGACATCATCATGATTGGTGAGATTCGTGATTTTGAAACGGCTCAAATTGCCATTCAAGCTTCCATGACGGGCCACTTGGTGTTGGCTACCTTGCACACCAACGATGCAGCAAGCGCTGTCACCCGCCTTACCGACATGGGCATCGAGCCCTTCTTGCTCAGCTCTTCATTGTTGGGAGTTTTGGCACAGCGTTTGGTCCGCAAAGTTTGCACGCACTGTGCCGGTGAAGGCTGTGTGCAATGCGGCCAAACAGGCTACGCGGGTCGCACCGGTATTTTTGAATTGCTCATCACAGACGATGCACTCCGGGCTCAAATTCACGCCAAGCAATCTGAAGCCAGTATTCGAGAGGCTGCAGTTGCAGGAGGCATGGTGCTCATGCGTGAAGATGGCGAGCGCTTGGTTCAGTTGGGCATTACACGCGCCGAAGAATTATTGCGCGTAACCCGCGACTGACTATTTTTTAAGATCTTCAATCCATGCCCGCCTACTCTTTTGAAGCTCTGCAAAACGATGGTGCTTTGCGAAAAGGCGTGGTCGAGGCCGATAGCGCCAAAGCCGCTCGCACTCAGCTGCGGGCGCAGTCTTTGGTGCCCTTGAGCGTGCAAGCCTTGGCCCCAGGCAGCTCAGACAAGCGAAGCATTTGGCAGTACAACATCGGTTCGAGTCGCAGCTTCTCTGCCAATTCCTTGGCGGTTTGGACGCGGCAATTGGCCAGCTTGGTCGGCAGCGGCCTGCCTTTAGAGCGCGCCTTGGCAGCATTGAGCGATGAAGCTGAATCAGAAAAGCAAGCGCATTTGGTGGCCAACCTTCGGGCCGAAGTGAATGCGGGTTTGGGCTTGGCCAAAGCCATGTCGCAGCATCCTTCCGAATTTTCTGCGCTTTATACCTCGGTCATCAGTGCCGGCGAGCAAGGCGGCAATTTAGGTGCCGTGCTGGGGCAATTGGCCGACGATTTGCAAGATCAGCAAACCCTCAAAGCCAAGCTCTTGAGTGCCTCCTTGTATCCCGCCATCGTCAGCCTCATTGCCTTGCTCATCGTCATTTTTTTGCTCAGCACCGTGGTGCCGCAAGTGGCTCAAGTTTTCTCTGGCAATCAAAGGAAGCTGCCCACCCTCACCGTCTTCATGCTGGCGCTCAGTGATTTTGTGCGCAACCATGGCTGGACTGTGGCGCTGCTGTTGGTGTTGGGTTGGCTGGGCTTTCACCAGGCCATGAAACAGCCCAGTTTGCGTGTGCAGTTTGATGCCGCTTTTTTAAAATTGCCCATTTTGGGAAGGCTGGCCACAGGCTACAACACCGCCAGGTTTGCCAGCACTCTGGCCATGCTGACTGGCGCTGGCGTGCCCATTTTGAAAGCCCTGCAATCGGCAGCAGACACATTGTCCAACCAAGCCATGCGCGAAGATGTGCTCGATGCCTTGGTGTTGGTGCGCGAGGGTGCGCCCTTGGCCATGGCCATTGGACAGAAAAAACGATTTCCCAGTTTGCTGGCCATGTTTGCACGACTGGGTGAGCAAACCGGCCAACTGCCCCTCATGCTGCAACGCGCAGCCCAACAACTTTCGGCCGATGTTCAGCGGCGCGCTTTGGCATTGGCCACCATTTTGGAGCCTCTGCTCATTGTGGCCATGGGCGGGGTGGTCATGCTCATTGTGTTGGCCGTGCTCATGCCCATCATGGAATTGAACCAATGGGTTCGTTAACAAGGGGCAGCTCATGCCAGTCAGCCTAGACGGTCAGTTGGTAGTGGCCATTTCGTCGCGCGCCTTGTTTGATTTTGAAGAAGAAAACTTGGTGTTCGAGCAAAGCGATGACCGCGCTTACATGAAGTTGCAGTTGGAGCGGCTTGAAGAGCCCGCCAAACCAGGCGTTGCTTTTTCTTTGGTGAAAAAACTCTTGGCCTTCAACGATGCCAGCACCCAAAGGGTGGAGGTGGTGATCTTGTCGCGCAATGACCCTGTGTCGGGCATGCGGGTGTTCAGGTCTGCCCAGCACTATGGCTTGCCCATTCAACGCGGCAGCTTCACGCGGGGTCAATCGCCTTGGCGTTATTTAAAACCTCTGAACGCCAACTTGTTTTTGTCCACCCATCTCTCCGATGTGCGCGCCGCCTTGGACGCCGGTGTGCCTGCAGCGCAGGTCTATCCGCATTCTGCGCACGCCTCCGAAGCTCACCCCCATGAAGTGCGAATTGCCTTCGACGGTGATGCCGTTTTGTTTTCGGACGAAGCTGAGCGTGTTTTTCAGTCAGAAGGTTTGTCGGCGTTTCAAGCGCACGAACGCGCCAAAGCCTCGCAACCCTTGCTAGCCGGTCCCTTCAAGCCTTTGCTGGCGGCGCTTCACCGCTTGCAGCAAGAGGGCACGCCTGCCATGCGCGTCAGAACGGCATTGGTCACAGCACGCAGTGCACCTGCTCACGAGCGTGCCATTCGCACCTTGATGCAATGGAACATTGAGGTAGACGAAGCCATGTTTTTGGGTGGTTTGCCCAAAGGGGAATTTCTCAAAGAGTTTGAGCCCGACTTCTTTTTTGACGACCAAACAGGTCACATTGAATCGGCCGCCCAACATGTACCGGCAGGCCATGTGGCCAGCGGCATCAGCAATCCGCCCCTCTAACTCACCAAATCGGGGTCTTCTTTTCTACGACCCTCGCGCCGCGCAATCCAGATGGTTGATACCAAAATGACGGCGGCGCCAAGCCAAGTCCATTTGCTGGGAATGTCACTGAATACCAGCCAGCCCAAGAGGGAGGCCCAGACCAAGTCCAAGAACCGAAGGGATTGGGTGGCAGAGATATCGGCCACACTGAAAGCTTTTGTGAAGCTGTAATGACCAATGGTGCCAAGCAAGCCTGCCACCATAAATCCACTCCATTGCCACAGCGTTGGCGTTTGCCAATTCATCAAAGCCAAGGGCAAGCTGAACAAGGTGACCGTGATCGATTGCCACATCACAATGACGCCAGGCTTTTCAGTTCGGGTGAGGTGCTTGGTGATGAGAAATGACGCTGCAAACACTGGCGAAGATGCCAACATGACCAAGTTGTACCAACCACCGCTGCCCGACAAATTGGGGGCCACCACCACCACCACACCAACAAAACCAATAGCGGCTGCAATCCAGCGGTCTTTGCGCATGGGTTCGCCCAAGAACCAGGCAGCACCCAACATGATAAAAATAGGCCCTGTAAAACCAATAGCTGTCATGTCGGCCAAGGGAATTTGAGGCAAAGCAATAAACCACAACATGAGGCCAATGGTGTGCACGCCACCCCGCCAAAACTGCCCTTTCACATTGACTGGCACATAGGCGCTCAAGCCTTGGTACCAAAGCAAAGGCAACATGACGATCAAGCCACAAAAATAGCGTAGAAATTGAGCCTCAAAAGGATCCATTTGCATGGACAAACTTCGGGCAATGGTGTTCAGCAAGGAGAAGGTGAAACCACCCAGAGCCATCCATGCCATGCCGCGAACAGGGGCTGGCAGACGTTCAAAACGACGTGAGCTTTGGAGACGCGCGAGAGTTAAAAATCGCTGCAGTGAAGGGGGAACAAATCTTGGCACCCCTTCACTATAAAGGACGCCTGTGTGAGACAAAGTCTCATGGGTTACCGGTGCTCAGTTGTTTTGCAAAGCCGCAATGCGCTCTTCAATGGGAGGGTGCGTTGAAAACAACTGGCCAATGCCACCGGCAATGCCCATGGCCGCCATGCTCTTTGGCAACTCGGCAGTGTGCAGGCCTCCCAAGCGGGCCAAGGCATTCATCATGGGTTGCTTGCGACCCATGAGTTCGGCAGCACCAGCATCGGCACGGAACTCGCGCTGGCGGCTGAACCAGGCCACCACAATGGCAGCCACAAAGCCGAGCAGAATGTCCAAGACGATGGTGGTAATCCAATAACCCATGCCTGGACCTGTGTTTTCTTCGTCGTTCTTGCGCAAGAAACTGTCGACGGCATAGCCCACCACTCTGGACAGGAACACCACGAAAGTGTTCATCACGCCTTGAATGAGGGCCATGGTGACCATGTCGCCATTTGCAATATGGGCCACTTCGTGCGCCAGCACAGCTTCAATTTCTTCGTGGGTCATGTTTTGCAACAAGCCCGTCGAGACGGCCACCAAAGCAGAATTTTTAAAGGCGCCAGTGGCAAAGGCATTGGGGTCGCCTTCGAAGATACCCACTTCAGGCATGCCAATGCCCGACTTGTCGGCGAGTTTTTTCACCGTGTCGACCAACCATTTTTCGTCGGCATTGCTAGGCTGCGCAATGACCTGTACGCCCGAGCTCCATTTGGCTACGGGCTTGCTGATGAGCAAAGAAATGAAGGCGCCGCCAAAACCCATGATGAGGGCAAAGCCCAACAAGGCGGTTAAATCTAAGCCATTGGAAGTGAGAAAGCGGTTGACGCCCAACACACTGGCAACCACACCCAACACCAACACCACAGCCAGGTTGGTGAGTACAAACAAAATAATGCGTTTCATGAGAAATTCAGATTCACTGCCCAGCGAAGGCCAAGCACACAGGCTGAATATTAGGGGTGGCGCACACAAAATCAAGTGTGCCGCTTTAATTCCTCAAAATTGAACGGAATTAGGCCCGTCGGGGTGGCCGAAACACCTGTGCATCGGCATAAAAATCAGGGCTTTCATTGGCTGGCCACCACCCCGGGAAGCCCAACACAGGGGTGGGCAAGAAAGGTTTGAGCGCCAACTTGTTCGGCTGCAGGTCTTGGGCCAACCAGGCATCCCACTCCGAAAGGGGCAGATTGGATGGCACTCGCCACAAGTGAACCGTGATGGCTTTGTAAGGATTGACCAATTTTTCCAAAGCAGCATGGCCAAAGACCCAGATCTGCACGTCGGCCCAATGCGCTTTCATGGCGCCGAACGCGGTGTGCCAGTTTCGTTCTTGCAGCGCATGCCACAGGCTGTCGGGCAATTGAATGAGCGCGGCATTTTCGTCAAACACCGTCACGGCATCTCGCACGGGGCCACGCACCGAACCCACACCTTGCGCTTGAATGGCCCTTGCTTGGACAAGATTGATTTGTTTTTTGGCCAAGGGAAACTGCAGCCAACACAGCGCATTGAAAAAATCGTGCAGGCCATCTCGCGTGGGCACTCTGTGCGTGTCAAAAATAAATTGCTCGTAAGCCTGGCCATCGGGCAAGGCTGACTGCGGCACAAACTCCACCTCACAAATGGACTGGGTGCCAGGGTCATGCATGCACAACTGGCGCTTGAGGAAAGCGAGTGACGCGTTGCAGGCTTGCTCAACCGAAGCGCCCTGCTTCACTTGCTGGGCAATGGGTTCACCTCGTTCGCGCCAATGCTTGAGCCAAGGCGCTTCCCAATCAATGCTGCTCAGGCCATGCGCCATGGCAAGGCTTCACCGGAACGAAGGGGTTTGAGTTCGGCCTCACCGAAGGGGTAGCTTTCTTGGGGCGTCCATGATTCGCGGTTCAAAGTGATCTGACCCTGATTGCGAGGCAAGCCATAAAAGTCGGCGCCATTGAAGCTGGCAAAGGCTTCGAGTTGGTCAAGTTTGCCCAAGCTGTCAAAGGCTTCTGCATACATTTCCATGGCGGCATGGGCGGTGTAGCATCCGGCGCAACCGGTGGCGTGCTCTTTCAAATGAGCGGGGTGCGGGGCGCTGTCGGTGCCTAAGAAAAAGCGCGCATGGCCTGAGGTGGCTGCGCTCAACAAAGCCAAGCGATGTGTTTCGCGTTTGAGCACAGGCAGGCAGTAGTAGTGTGGCCGAATACCGCCCGTGAAAATGGCGTTGCGGTTGTAAAGCAAATGGTGCGCCGTGAGCGTGGCGCCCATGAAGCGGTCGGCAGACATGACATAGTCTGCGGCGTCTTTGGTGGTGATGTGCTCAAAGACAATTTTGAGTTCGGGAAAATCGCGGCGCAGCGGAATGAGTTGGGTTTCAATGAACACCGCCTCACGGTCAAACAAATCAATGTCGCTGCTGGTCACTTCGCCATGTACCAACAACAGCAAGCCCTCTTTTTGCATTGCAGCCAAAGTGGGGTAGATTTTTTTCAAGTCGGTCACGCCCGCATCGCTGTTGGTGGTGGCACCAGCGGGGTAGAGCTTGCAAGCCACCACACCAGCCGCTTTGGCCTTCACAATTTCTTCGGGTGGCAGGTTGTCAGTGAGGTACAAGGTCATGAGGGGTTCGAATTGAACGCCTTGGGGGACTGCCGCCAAAATGCGCGACTTGTAAGCAACAGCCATAGCGGCCGTGGTAACAGGGGGCTTCAAATTGGGCATGATGATGGCGCGGCCAAATTGGGCTGCCGTATGGGGCACCACGGTTTGCAGTGCAGCGCCATCGCGCACATGCAAATGCCAGTCGTCAGGCCGGGTGATTGTCAGATGTTGAGTCATGATCTTCTTTCATTTCAGATTTGGCAGTTTGCAAAGACTGCAGCAATTCAAGCGCCTTGGCATGCAACTTCTTGCCAGCGGGCGTGAGTGTGGTGGGGTAAGAGCTGCGGTCAATGAGGTCGGTACCGGCCCAGAGCTCTAGCGACTGAATGCGTCTGGAAAAGGCTGGCTGGGTCACATGGCGCAACTGAGCAGACCGGCTGAAACTCCGCGTTTCAGCCAAGCTCACAAAGTCTTCAAGCCACTTGGTATCCATGCAGCCATTATCCCGCTTTACGTAGCCTCAGGCCAAGCCTGAATCTTCGGGTTATTGCTCAGAAGGGGCCTCAGAGTTTTGCTGCAAGGACCACATTTGGGCATACCGCCCATTGAGTTGCAGCAGATGGGCGTGGTTGCCCCGCTCAATGATGTGGCCAGCCTCCATGACCAAAATTTCGTGGGCATCCACCACAGTGGACAAGCGGTGCGCAATGACCAGGGTGGTTTTGTTTTGAGCGGCACTGGCCAGCTCGGCTTGAATAGCCCGTTCATTGGCAGAGTCGAGTGCCGAGGTGGCTTCGTCAAAGACCAAAATGGGCGGGTTTTTGAGCAAGGTTCGGGCAATGGCCACGCGCTGCTTTTCTCCGCCCGAAAGTTTCAAACCGCGTTCACCCACCGAGGTGGCGTAGCCTTTGGGGGTGGAGGCAATGAAATCGTGAATGCGTGCCGCTTTGGCGGCTGTTTCAATTTCTTCTTGGGTTGAGCCTGTGCGGCCATAGCCAATGTTGTAAGCCACGGTGTCATTGAACAGCACGGTGTCTTGCGGCACGATGCCCAAGGCTTTGCGCACGCTGTGCTGTGTCACTTGGCGAATGTCTTGCCCATTGATGGTGATGCGGCCTTGCTGCACATCGTAGAAGCGAAACATCAAGCGCGCGAGCGTCGATTTACCAGAGCCAGAAGGGCCCACCACGGCCACTGTTTTGCCAGCGGGTATTTCAAAGCTGATGTTGTGCAAGATGGGTCGGTCTGGCTCGTACGCAAAGGACACCGATTCAAACTTCAAATGCGCGCCTTGCTGGCAATTCAAATCGGGGGCGTTGGGCACATCGGCCACCTCACGTTCACGGTCCATGAGCACAAACATTTTGTCCAGGTCTGTGAGGCTTTGCTTGATTTCTCGGTACAGCACCCCTAAAAAATTCAGCGGGATGTAGAGCTGAATCATGAAGGCGTTGATCATGACCAAGTCGCCCAAGGTCATGCGGCCGTCCACCACACCCTGCGTGGCGCGCCACAGCATGGCCACCAAAGCCGCCGCAATGATCAACTGCTGCCCGGTGTTGAGCAATGACAAAGAGGTTTGTGATTTCAAGCGTGCTTTGCGCAAGCGCTCCAAACTTTCGTCGTACCGATTGGCCTCATAAGCTTCGTTGCCAAAGTACTTCACTGTTTCGTAATTGAGAAGCGAGTCAATGGCTTTGGTGTGCGCCGCAGAATCAAATTCATTGGCTTGTTTTCTAAAATGCGTGCGCCACTCGGTAATGCGCACCGTGAAAAAGATGTAAAAACTCAGAGCGGCCAGGGTGATCCACGCAAACCAAGCGTCAAACTTCACAGCCAAAATGGTGAGCACCAGCGCCACCTCAATCAGGGTGGGCACAATGCTGTAAAGCGAATAAGAAATGAGCGATTCAATGCCGCGCACACCGCGCTCAATGTCGCGCGTCATACCGCCCGTTTGGCGTGCCAAATGGAAGCGCAAACTCAAGGCATGCAAATGTTGGAATGTTTCTAGGGCAATGGTGCGCGCAGCGCCTTGCGTGGCTTTGGCAAACACCAGTTCACGCAATTCGGTGAAGGCCGAAGTCATCAAGCGGAGCAGCCCATAGCCCACCAACAAAGCCACAGGCACCACCAAAATTTGAGCAGGGTCGTTGGGCTTGAAACTCATGGCATCCACCAAGTTTTTCAGCAAAAGTGGCACGCTGACATTGGCCAATTTGGCCCCCACCATGAACAACAAGGCAGCAGCCACCCGCCACTTGTAGGTGAGCAAATAGGGCAGCAGTCTTTTCAGGGTTCTGCTGTCTGAGTCTGGGGGGGTGTTGGCAACTTGGGCGGCTGCAGGCGGAGAACTTTCACCGTGATGGCGCATGGGACACAATCTGAATCAAAATCAAGCTCACATTGTGCACCTGTCTGAGACAGCCCCTCAAACTTGGCTTTCAAGAGGTGAGATAGGCCGCCGTGCCCGTTGACAGCAATTTGCCGTCGGCACTCAAAAACTCCATTCGCGCATTGCCCACTCTGGCACCAACCCGCATGGCCTCGGCATGTACTTTGAAAGAGTCGCCAATGCCAGGCCGCAGAAAATCGATGCGCAAATCGATGGTGCTGTGCCTCGCAAAACGTTCAAGCCGCTTGGCCACAGGTTCATCCATGTGCTTGGCGCCCAAAGCCGCCATCACTGCCAAGCTGCCCATGGCGTCTAACACGGCACTGATCACACCGCCATGAATGCGGTGATACGCATAGTGCCCCACCAACTCTGGCTTCATGACAAGGCTGGCCACAATGCCCGTGGCCTTGACACTTTCAACCTTCAGGCCCATCCATTGATTGAAGAGAATTTTCTCTTCGTAAATGTCGTGCAAGGCTGCGATGAACTCTGGCTCAAATTCAACATCGGTGGGTAGGTCTGAGCGCGAGGAAGTCATGGAGGTTCTAAGTTGGCAGAAGAACCTAGATTTTAGAGAAGTCTGGCTTGCGTTTTTCCATGAAAGCACCAAAAGCCTCGCGTGCAGCGGGCTCTGACAGCATGCGCCTGAAACTTTGTCCTTCTTCGCCCATGCGCTCTATCAAGGCTTTAGATTGTCCGCCCTTCATGAGACGCTTGGTTTCAATCAAAGCAGACAGAGGCTTGGCTGCCAATTTCTTGGCCTGAGCCTGAGCATAGCCATTGACTTCAGTAGGCGGCACCACGCGATTGACCAAACCAATTTCCAAAGCGGCTTCAGCAAAGAAGGCCTCACCCAAAAGCAAAGCTTCTGCGGCACGGTGGTAACCAAACATTTGCGGCGCCAGC